>JAEUUY010000029.1 GCA_016787225.1 Chitinophagales bacterium | reverse complement strand
GAATTATCGAAGCCTTTTTGCATTTCAACCAAAATTTGGGAGGGGATTAAATCACCATTTTAAACATAGGCCTTGCTCACCGGAGCTATGTTAGCTCTGTTTTGTCAAAAGACGATTGTTTTCTTAAAATTTGGGTTAAACTCTGCAGGATTGGTCTGTTTCTAATTGGCAAAATTAGTCTATATCCTTTGAACTCGGATTGTGCACTAGAGTTGCACATAAATGATTATCAAATTGTAGGGATTTAGTTCTTCTGATGCGCAGCGTTAGCGATTTTATAACTCGAAATCAGCTATAACTCGCTATGGTTAAACCCAGAGGGGAGACATGAGATTCCTATATCCAAATTAATCCACACTATTCTGTAGACTCATTCATTTATATATATTCTTGATTTAACGTCAATATTTATGAGACTTTTTATAAACAAAAAACCCTCTGTGAGATTGCTCTGACAGAGGGTCTTCATTTCAGCCAGCGGGCGGTCATATTTTCTTATTGGTGAAGGTAATGGATGTGACCTGGCGGTATTCGGGACTTTGGGTTCCGAAGACTGAGCGGACATAGAGCTTGACGGCCTGCGCAATCGCATAGAGCCCTGTTTCTTTTTTGTATAGCAGTTTGTCGCGTTCGATACGGGCACTGCTGATGGCTGCCAGGGCTATGGCTACTTTGTTGTTTTTGTCTAATAGGTCGGCTACATAGTTGTCGAGGCTAGTGACTTTGAGGTCGGTTTCATTGGGCGCATAGTTGGGCTCGGTCTTGATAATGGCTATGAGGCCTTTGAGGTGCTGAATAAGCTGATCGAAGGATTGCTGACTGACACTGACAGTAGTCGGCGGTGATGCATTGGGGTCAGTGGGTAGGGGCGGTTTGGTGGCTCGCTGACCTTGAATCTTGCGGTTAAAGCCTTTGGCATCGTCGAGGAGTTCGTCAGTAGTACCGGAGGCTTTTAAGGCTGCCATAATGCGACTGGCTTTTCGCTTGAGGTCGGCAAAGGCAATGTGGCGTTTGTTGATGGCATCATCGTATGAAGCGACTTGGTCAATGACGAGATCTAATGCTGCCTTGGCATCGGTTTCAAGGACACGGAGATTGGCGACGGTGAGGGCTGTGCGGGAAGGATTGTAGCTGGCGCCAAAGGCATCTACAGTCTCTATGAGTTTCCCTAGATTGGCGACGTTTCGTGGGTGGCCGGTTTCAATGAATTTGCTCATAAGATTAAAAAATTTAAAGTGTTAAGAAATAAAAGTCAATTAGCTGAGGCTAATCTTAGTATAATAACGTGATAGTATTGATTATTGTATGGAGAAACTATCAAAAATGGTTAAGGGAGGGGTAGCTAGGAATCATGGATACCTGCGGTGTGAGGGTTATACCACAAACCTGTCTGACGACAGGCAGGGGGCATGAATATTTTTTTTACACCTGCGGTGTGGGGTTTTACCACAAAGGACACAAAGGTATCACAAAGGACACGAAAGTTTAAAGTGGATGGGATGGGTATTAACCGCGAAGGCGCAGAGAGCACAGAGGGTTATTAGACACCTGAGGTGTGTGGGTTTTACCACAAAGGGCACAAAGGTATCGCAAAGGACACGAAAGTTTTTTTTACACCTGCGGTGTGGGGTAGCCACGAATAACACGAATAGTCACGAATTTTTTACACCTGCGGTATGGGTATTAACCGCAAAGGCGCAGAGAGCGCAGAGGGATTTTTAGAAACCTGCGGTGTGAGGGTTTTACCACAAACCTGTCTGACGACAGGCAGGGGACACAATGGTATCACAAAGGACACGAAAGTTTAAAGTGGATGGGATGGGTATTAACCGCAAAGGCGTGGAGAGGTCAGTTATCGTCTATTAATTATGTATTGACTTGATAGTATTATTCCAATTCCCAAAATCGTTTTCTGCATTTTCGTTCGTTGACTACGATTTTGCGATACTGCTCGATGGTGAGTATGGGTTGTTTTTGATTGAGCATCCATATAGACATGGGATTTAGAACCATAGGGTTATAATATTCGCCATTGGGGTCTTTTCTATTCGTATAGAGATAGGAAATGCCTGGGGGAGTCTGCGGTAGTGCAAATGTGTCTGGAGAACCAAAGGTCAGAAACCCTGGATCGGCTGGCGTATCCCAGGTAGAGTCTGCCGTGATGAGGCTATTGGAGCCATTGACGAGCTCGACCGAACCTGGATAAGAGGCTGTATATTCTAAACCAAAATAACGAAACAACTGCACGCATATATCCGTTTTGCTCGGTGCCTGGAAATTGGCATAGGTCAAAAATACATAGGGCTTGTTCTTTTTTTCTTCACATATACCTAAAAAGGTTTGTGGCGGTGGTAGCGGAGGGTTTAAATTGAGCCAATAGATATTGATAGCCTTATCATCGTAATACATAGCTCGAACATCATTGCGTTCGAGGGTATTGGGATCATCCTCTAAGACAAAGTAGTTATAATCATGAATGGTGTCTAACTTGCAAACCTGAAATTGAATACAAGTAGGTTTGAAATATTTATTGAGGGTATCTAATACTTGATATAAATAAGTTGTAGATCGCTGCTGACGCAAGGGATGATTCAGTACATGGTAGAAATGAATAGGATAGATGACGGGTTCGCACGGGATTTTTTTTTGCGAATAGTCCTGTCCATAAGCCCAAAAGCATACAATAATAAAAAATAGTAATACAATGGTCTTCATATCGTCATGACAAATTTAATCTAAATCAAACGAAATCATAAATTAATTTACCTAGTCGTGAAAAAAAAATTATATTTGTTTGAGTGAAAATATACATCTATAGGCTTATATCCTAGAAATGAAATGGTGCTATGTTTAAAATAAGTGTTTGTCTTTTTTTGTTTTCTTTTCTTTTTTATCATGAAGTTCATTCACAGATAAATAGTACATCGAATCGGTATGTAGGTTGTGCACCTGATACTTTTAAATTTTATACAATAGGCAATACCCACTCTGGTCAGCAATGGAATAGCGGCAATGGAAATACTTCGACCTTAGACTCTCCTGTTTTTGTTTACAGTATTCCAGGTACTTATAACGTGACCATTGGTGCTTTGAATAGAACGATTACCGTTCATCCTAGGCTGAGTTATAATTTTAAAACCGATTCCGCAAAGGAAGGTTGTTTACCATTTCGCTTTAATCTCGTAGATATTACAAACTATCCTTCTGGTGTCAATCCTGTCACAGTTCGATGGATCTATCAGAATGGGGGCTCTAAGATAGGTAATGCTATCACGGATGTGATTTCCAACTATTATTTACATTACTGCTATGTGACTATGCAGGTCAATACTAGTATTCCTAGTTGCTTTGGAGAGATAAGAAAGGACTCGTTTTTTAAAATTCTGGATAGACCTATAGCTAAAATAGATTTATCTCCTAAGACAGCTTGCAAAGTTCCCTTTACTCCTATCATAACAAACAAATCTAAGGATTCACTAAAAACACCGCTTAGCTATCTATGGACATGGGATCAGCCCAGTGCGGGCACATCTACGAATACAATTCCACCTTCGCTCACTTTCACCACTAATACCTTAGCTACGATTATCTTGGAGGCTAAAAATATGTATGGCTGTGCTGGATATGATACGGTGAAGCTAAAGGTAGATACTCCTTTTCTTGACTACACTGCACCAAACAAAGTCTGTCGAGCTCCGTATAACGGTAAATTAATTATTAAAGATTTTGATACTACTAAATTTATTTATGAGTTTAGCTCCGATTTACGACTATCTGGTGCTAATATATTCCGATTAGAGAGCGAACTAGATGATACTACGTTCTTCTCTGGATTGTTTGCGGATAAGCCCAATGTGGATACCTTTGCTTATCTCTATATCACCAAGAGAAATAAAGCTGATACGTCTTGTAAAACAACCGTAGCTAAAAAAGTCAATATCTGTCAGACCTATCCTGTACCAGAGTTAAGATTTAGCAAGAACTGCGGTACACCTTTTAGAGATACTATTATAGCTCATAACTGGACTCCATGCTGGGATACCATAAAGTATCGCATGTACTATGTCGATAAATATGGGATCACGATAAGATTTGATAGTTTTAACGTAAAACCTTGGGATACGGCGAATCGAACGGGACCCGATACACTCATACCTTATGGTTTGGATAGATTATATAAGACAGATAGCTTCTATCGTAGAGGACCATTGACACTCCATGCCAATATCGCATTTATTAATGCGGAAACGAAATGCATACATACTTTTCAAGATTGGTATAGAGGGGTACAATCTTCGTTGTTTCGACCCCATTTAGTCAACTACTTTAACCAAGGCTGTAAAGGCAGGAAAGACTCTTTCGTGGTATTCCACTATGGTGTAGGGGCTATAGATTCTGTCATCTGGTATCTGGGTGATGGCTCTATTAAGCGAACTAAAACCACACAATTAGTACATACCTTCGCTAATTCAGGGAAATATCGCAGCTATGCTATTGTGAAAAATACACTCGGTTGTATCGATACCGTGAATCCTGTGTATACCTATAGGGCTGATTCTATATTACCTGTCATGACTATTTCGCAAAAGAACTTCTGTATATCGGATAGTACGACGGTCTCTATTACTAATTCTAGTAATTTTGATAAATGGCATTTCGTCACTGATAAGGAAAAGAGTTTTAACTGCTATACCGACGTAAACTTTACCCGCAAAAACTTTTATAATACAGGGAAACAATACATCTATCTATTTGCTGAAAAGATGGGCTGTAAAACCAGAGCTATTGATAGTCTTCAAATATCAGGACCTAAATTTAATCTGGATTATGATTTTAAATGCAGTCGTAGAGATAGCATACAGTTTATCGTCACTGATACAGCTGATATACAGACAAAAATAAATTGGAACTTTGGAGATGGTACTATCTATGATACCTTAAAAGATACGATATGGCATAAGTTTCTCGGTGATAGTATCGACTATCGGGTAAAACTCTATTCTGAAAATCCGAATGGCTGTAAATACCAAGACTCTGCTACCATAAAAATAAGAAAGGTGAAAGCCTTTTTTAGCGATACCCTCTTTTGTAAGCGTATAAACCCTGACCAGTTTCTAAATGGAACACCTTATAGCTTAGACCCAAGTCAAAGTAGAAATGCAGATATGGACCAAGGATATAGATTTACTTGGCAACTAGAAAGCATAGCCAAACCGGGATTCCCAGCTAAAAAATATCCCCCCTACACATCGAATGCACCTATACCCGTTCAAATATGGGAAGATACTATGAATTTAACACTCATAGCTCGTGATATGAATGGCTGTGAAGACAAAATAACTAAAAGGGTTGTTCTGACAGATAATACCATAGATTTTTCAGTAAACTATACCGATAGTTGCCCCCCTTCGCAGTGGGTGCACCTTCAGAATCTATCTACAAGTCCATTCGGTTTAGCATCTACGATATGGAACATCTATCGTATAAAAAACAATAGAGATAGTATTATCCTAGCCTCTACTAATTTTAATGTCTCATTATTTGCGGAAACGAGAATAGCCGATACTTTTAGATTTAGACTAGAAATTAAGGACACGAAAAACTGTGCCACTAAAACTTTAGAAAAATATTTTTATTTCTCTGTAGACACATCCAAACTTATCGTACCAGATACTTCCTGTCAAGATCTTACGCACAATATTCGCAGTACAGAAAACGACATTATTAAATTTAAGTATCGATGGTATGTCAATAATGTTTTAATTCCCAATGATACTTTATTTTCGCTAAACCATAAATTTTCTGGACTGGGCAAGCAACGGATAAGGCTTGAAAAGACTAGCCGAAAAACGGGTTGTACCAAGACCTTTGTAGATAGCACTATAGTTCTTCCCAGACCGAGACTGCATATTGAAAACAGTTTTGATTCTTCCTTGAATAAATGTTTTCCGGGTGTGACGACCATCAGTTATTTCGATAGTGCAGCTATACCATCCTTGGCATTCAAATTTGTACATAAAGGAAGTCCTAGAACCGTAAACCCAGCGACCATAGACCTGGATAGAGGTGCTAACCTCATTGAAGCCGTATTTTGGACTGATTATGGTTGCAACCTAGTCATTCCTATTTATGATACGGTGTATGGACCACTGGCTGATCTCTCACTAGATAAACCAACTATATGTAAAAATGACAGCATTACCTTCACACTCATCAATACGCAGGATGTAGATACCGTGCTCTGGTCATTTGGCGATGGAACTATCCGCAGCGGAACAGATCGAGTAGTGACTCATAAATATACTATAGCCAATGCTAACTCAGATTCTATACCAATAAGTTTTATCGTCTATGCTCCTCATAAATCTTGTCCATTGGCTAAAGTCGATACCGTAGTGGTATACGAAGCAATTTCAAAACATAGGATAAATGATGGTGTAGATACTGCGTTTTGTCATAGACCTATCCTTATTCATAATTTAGCTCCGCGTGGAGATTATTTTCGATGGATAATGAGCAATGGAGATTCTAGTCAGTCGAGTTCAGATTCTTTTATATATAATTTTAATACTGCAGGAGTCTATCGTATAAAGCAGTATGCCTATAGGTCACCTCTGGGCTGTGTAGATAGTAGTATCACCAATTTAATTTTATTTCCTAAACCGAAGATTTTAGCCACCATAGACACGGTCTGTCTCGGTAAGAAAACGGATATTGTTTACACTGTGGATTTACCGAATTCTAAAATCTTTATTAGTCCAGATTCTTTTAAAGGGTCTCCATTTAATCAATCTCCTATTCGAACACAAGTTTCGAAAAACACCCTAATTACCCTGACAGGGGTCTCTGAAAAAGGGTGTAAAGATTCTATACCAGTATTGGCGAATGTCTTATCCCCTCGAGTAGAGAAGTCATGGGATACCATTGTAGCTATGGGAAAGAAAATAGTATTGCCTGTAGGTTATGATCCATTATGGACCTATACTTGGTCGCCGAAATGGGTGAATCCTTCCTGTGAAAATTGTGCGAATCCGGAGATGCAAATATTTGATTCTATCATCTATAATTTGACTTTAGAGGATTATAAGAAATGCTTTAAATCGACTTATAAGTACGTGATAAGGCTATATCCAGAAATATTAGTCAAGGTACCTACTGCATTTAGCCCGAATGGCGATGGCAATAATGATATCCTCTATGCGAGAGGATTCGGGATCAAGAAGCTATTGAGTTTTAAAATATTCAATAGGCAAGGTCAGTTGATTTTCATATCGAATGATGAAAACTATGGATGGAATGGGATATACAAAGATGTACCCCAAAACTCGGACGTATACTTTTATACCTATGAGGCAGAATCCTATATTCCCGGCAAAGTAGTGTCTGGTGAAGGTAATTTTATGCTATTGAGATAGAATATCTATTTATATACCCTTATCAAAATAAACCAAAAAAGCAATCAACTGGCCTAATACACCACAAAATATGCCATAATATACTTCTCTAGGAGTGTGTGCTCTTAGGTATATCCGAGCACTTCCTGTAAATCCTACGACTATCAGACTCAATAAAACTAGAAAAAACGTGACTTGATGGGTATTTCGAGATAACAAGCTGACTACCATAAATAGATTGGTAACGCCCATAGCATGAACGCTTACTTTTAGGAAGTTGTTAAGAAAAAAGGCTAAACAGAGTGAAATCGTAGCACCCAACAATACAGCAGCTAATAAATTATCTTCCATGAAAACTATGGAGCTATTGAGCTTGGGCCGCAATGTTAAAAACGTCATTAAATAGAAGAAAAAGAAAATTAAATAGGGTAAAATTCGCTGCTTTTGAATACTGATATCGTAGTCTTCGACTATTTTCAGTTTTTTCATTATGAACACCGTAAATGCTGGAATAAAGACTGTCATAGCTATAATTATTCCTATAGTAAGATTCCAAACCTTATCATTGACATGGATGTAGCGGTAAGGGACCATATATAAAATAATCAATATATTGTAAATAGGAATGAGTATAGGGTGAAATGCTGTGGAGAAAAAACGAGCAATTGCGAAATTCATATTCTATTAAAATTAAATGGATACTTTTCTTTGGTGCTTTGAAGCGAGTTTCAGGTTTTCTCTGTATTTCGCTACAGTCCTGCGAGCAATTTTATAACCTTCTTTTTCTAAAAGCTTGGTCAAATCATCATCGGAATAAGGTTGGGTTTTATCTTCATTATTTATTAATTCTTCGATGCACTTCATTATTTTTCTGTTGCTTACTTCTTCACCATTCATAGAGTAAAGTCTTTCTGAAAACAGAAACCGTAACCCTATGATGCCAAATTCAGTTTGCACATACTTACTACTCGTGACTCTAGAAACAGTTGATATGTCAAAATTAATCTTTTCGGCTATATCCTTTAGTCCCATAGGTTTTAATAAGGATTCGTCTCCCGTAAGGAAAAAATCCTCTTGAATTTCCATGATACAATTCATGATAATAACCATGGTCTCCTGTCTCTCCTTAATCAACGATATGAATTGTGATGCCGAGTTTAGTTTATCAGAAATATAGGCCTGTGCTTCTTGTTCGGATTTTGACTTTTTTTTCTCAGCCTTTATCTTAGTCAGCATGGCTACAAACTCCTTATTGATCGTTAAGTTTGGTTTATTATATGAATGAAGCTCCAATTCCAGCTTATTGTCATTCCGGTATACAAAGAAATCTGGAATAATAAATTTCCCTATAGCTCTCTCTGTTTGAATTCCTGGACTGGGATTCAAGCTCTGAATTATTTTTTTTATTTCATCGAATTCTTCCATCGAAATTTTTAGTTTCTTTAGAATTCTATCATAATTTTTTCGAGTGTAATCTTCGAAGTAGTTTGATACTACCGTGAAAGCATCATCCACTAATTTAGTAAACTTCTTTCTTTTGAGCTGTATGGATAGGCATTCCTGAAGGTTTCTCGCTGCTATACCAGCTGGGTCTAATTCTTGTACAATTTCTATGACTTCATCTACAGCTTTACTAGTGGTATAATAATTTTGTCTAAAGCTTAAGTCGTCTACAATACTCTCTGTAGTGCGTCTAAGATATCCATCATCGTCAAGACTACCAATAATAAACTCTCCGATGATTCTTTGCTCCTCGTTGATGTCTAAATAGATTAATTGGTTATTTAAATTACCAATAAGTGTTTCGTTATCTTTAATAGGTATAAAAAGCTCTTTTTCTTCTTCACTATTGCCATACTCATTAAATCTATGAGATTCGCGGCTATAGACATTATCTGAGGGTGTGTTATCCAAAGAAATGCTATTGTGCGCAGAAGGATTAACCGAAAAATGCTGATCTATACTAACTGTTCGATTCTCAAGTTTAGAATCTTCTATGTCTTCAAGGGCGGGGTTGATGTCTAACTCTTCTTTGACTTTTTCGTCAAACTGCAGAATGTTCATCTCTATCATTTTGAATAACTGAATATTCTGCTGGGATAGCTTTTGTTGTAAAGTTTGAACTTGCTTTAAATTAGTCTTAGCCATATTTAGATGCTTGCATCAAAGATTATGCCAAACAGGATAAGTGCAAATATAGCTGAATTTTGAGAAACTATTATGAAGTTTTGAAAAAATCATTAGGTTTGTAGTTCTACATGTTAAAGTTTCTTCAAAGATTAAGGCACTACTCTAGATAAGATGATGAAAAGGCGTCCACTTTTATGGGTAGCATTGTTTTTAGCAGTTTATATTGCTTCTCTTCTTGTTTTTATAAGTGCATTACATATTGTGCCAGAAGTTTATTCTCAAAATGCACTTTCTATAGTTGATTATTGGAAATCAAACTCTATCATCAATTCGGGTTTCGTGCCTATTTTTATTCATAATGGTGCTCCAACACCATATT
The DNA here is from genome assembly GCA_016787225.1 of Chitinophagales bacterium. NCBI lineage: Bacteria > Pseudomonadati > Bacteroidota > Chitinophagia > Chitinophagales > Chitinophagales bacterium. The sequence continues at coordinate 120,890 of JAEUUY010000029.1, read as the reverse complement.
TATCGCATCCTCCTTTAGCTTATTATTTTCTTTTTGTATTTAATAGTATATTTGGTTTTAAGAGCTATTTTGTCCTTAACAGCTTGTTGGTAGCGATATCAGCCTTTTTCTTATACTTGACTATTTGTTTGCTCTCAGTGAAGAAAGCAAAAACGGAATTCAGCCTATATGCATGGATTGGAATGGTTATTTTTTTAACATCCTATCCGATATTGCGTTTTCAATTTTTTAATTACCATCCGGATATTTTTGTATTACCATTTTTAATTGTATCGCAATACGTATTTTTAAAATTGCTTATGAAAGAGCGCTATAGAAGTTTGAAGTACCTTTTCTTAGTAGGGTTGTTTCTAGCTTTCATGTCTTACTCTTCGTGGTTTGGTGCTGTTTTTAATTTTATCATTGTTCTGATTGCTTTGGTCAATTTGAGAAAAGGCTATAAACTGGTTTCGTATATTATTTTAGCGAGCCTTGTAACGGTTTCTATAACCATGCTCATTTATGGACAATACTCTTTTCATGGAGGATGGAAAAATGTCATCTTTTATTTCAAGGATACCTATTGGCGCGAGTCGCCTTTCTATGGATATTTGAAACAATCTGGTATTCAAATTATTGTTCATACTTTAAAAAATTTAGGTGTCTTAATCTTGAGTTTGATGGGATTGGTCATTATGTCCGCTCTAGCTAAGAAAAGGAAGTTTCTTTTCACTAAAAATGGTTATCGTTATTTAGTTCTGAGTTTTTTACCAGTTGTCATTTACAGTCTTGTCTTGATTCATTATTTTCAAAATACCTTTACGAGTCTTTATTTCACAGCACCACTTATTGTGTGTATTGCCATATGGTTAGAAAAATTATATAAACATGAAAAAACCAACTATACCGCTTTAAAAATTGTGGGCTTCATTGTGGTATCTAACCTATCTTTGTTACTTTATTATTTAAATCTTTTTTAAGCATGAATTTTATACCTAATCTAGATCCTATGGACTATTTGAGTTCAGATCCTGCTGTGAAATCTAAGTTCATTAAGGACTTAGGGGATACTTTTTCCAATATAGGTTTTGCTTGCGTAAAAAATCATTTTACACCTGAAGAAGAAATCAAAAAGTTTTATAGTAGTGTTGAAGATTTTTTCAAACTCCCAGTAGCTACCAAGGTAAAGTATGAGATACCTGATTTGGGTGGGCAAAGAGGTTATACCTCATTTGGTCGGGAACATGCCAAAGGTTCTGATGCTCCTGATTTGAAGGAGTTTTTGCAAATAGGTCAGGAAATAGAAGGGAATTATGTAAGTAAAGAGCAATATCCAGACAATGTACAAGTCAGTGAAATTCCAGATTTCAATCGTCAGAGTATGGTATTATATCGTGGATTTGAAAAGAGTGGAAGTATACTATTAAAAGCTATTGCTTCTTATCTAGGTCTAGAAGAGAATTATTTTGAACCTTTTATTCGGAATGGCAATTCTATTTTAAGGGCTATTCATTATCCACCTATAACGCAAGAGCCAAAAAATGCTATCCGAGCAGAGGCACATGAAGATATCAATCTTATAACTCTTTTAGTCGGTGCTAGTGCTGAAGGTTTAGAGGTATTAACTTCCGATGGAAATTGGCTAGCAGTAAATGCCCCTGAGAATCATTTTGTCATAAATGTAGGTGATATGCTACAGAGACTAACAAATAATAGATTAAAATCTACCACACACAGAGTAGTGAATCCTCCTAGGGAGAAGTGGCATACCAGTAGATATTCTATCCCATTTTTTCTACATCCAATCTCAGAAATGGATTTAACCTGCTTACCTTCATGTATCGAAGATGGTCAAAAGCCAAATTATGAACCTATATCTGCTGGAGAATATTTAACAGAACGTCTCATTGAAATTGGTTTGATTAAAAAATAGTCAAAAGTAGGAATAGCGATAGTTTGCATGCCAACAATTGATTCTTATAAATATATTGATCGGGGTCAGGGACCTACTGTTTTATTGTTACATGGGTTGTTCGGTTCCTTAGGCAATTTTGAATCTATGATAGAATTAGCTTCGGGCCGATATCGTTTTATTATGCCATATTTGCCATTTTATGATTGTGAGTTAAAATCAGCGAATTTGGAAGGGATGTTGAATTATTTAAAAGGCTTTATCTCACGCTTAAATTTAAAGGAATTTAGTATTCTGGGAAATTCGTTTGGTGGTCATTTGGCCTTGATGTATACACTGCAGGAACCAAAAAAAGTAAAGTCGCTTATCTTAACAGCGAGTAGTGGTTTGTTTGAGAATTCATTGGGTAGTGAATATCCAAAACGCGATAGAGATTTTTTAAAAAGAAAAATATTAGAAACGTTTGGTAATAAATCGGTGGTCACTGATAATCTTATTATGGATGTAGAAGCGATAGTCAACTCAAAATCGAGTGCCATTCGTATTGTAAAATTGGCGAAAAGCGCTACGAGAGAGAGTCTACTCAATTTAATTGGAAACATAAAGATACCAACGTTGCTCATTTGGGGAAAAAATGATATTATTACTCCTCCATTTGTCGCCGAAAAATTTCACCAATTGATGCCTCAGTCTGAATTAGTTTGGATAGATAATTGTGGACATGCTCCTATGATGGAATATCCACAAGAGTTTGCAGCTGCTATTGTCCCATTTTTAAATAATGTATATAGCTAAAATATAAGATGGATTACTTAGATATTGATTTCAATCCTATTTTTTATGGAGACGACTTAACCAACCTAAGGCTTCATTATAAGCACTATCCTGTGGTTGATGGAAATAGTAAGCTCTTAGGTATATTGGACTTGGAAGAACTCGAGATTTATCCAGATATTAAGCTTGAAATACAACCTGAGTTATTGGTTAATCAAGAACAGCATATTCTTTTCTCGATGATGCGAATGAAGGAATTGGATACCGATATTTTATTTCTTGTAGAAAATGGAACCTATATAGGCGCTATTACCTATAAATCTATTATGCATTATTTGCAAGATAAATTGAGTATAAGTCATGAAGCTTCATTTTTGACTATGTTGATTTCCCCATATTTATTTTCATTATCTGAATTGTCAAGAATTGTAGAATCGGAGGGATTAAAAGTTATCTTTTTTAGCACGCGAAGAGTGGATATTGAAAACATGGAAGTAAGTGTAGTTTTGGACTCCAATGATTTAAGGAGAATTACAGGTATATTGGAACATAAAGGGTACCAAATCAGCCATTGTTTTAATGAAACTGGTATCGTAGACCATTTAAAGTCTCGCTATGAGAATTTAATGACCTATTTAAATGTATAGAGAAAATTGAAAATAGCAATATATAGTAGAGAGTTAAAAAGTCAACATAGAGATTATGTGTTATCTCTTTTAGATTTTATAAAAAAAAATCAAATGCAACTTTTTCTTTGTGATGAATTAGTTGAGTTTGATTCGGAAAATAAATTACAAAACGGATTCAAAAATTGTCTAGATGTTAAAGAAATTAATCCTGATTTAATGATTTGTTTGGGTGGCGATGGTACTATATTAGATACGGTCGTTTTAACCAAATTGACTCAGACTCCAGTTTTAGGAGTGAATTTAGGTAGACTTGGATTTTTGGCAGGTGTCAATAAAGATGAATCCTATGATGCCATTCTTAGTTTTCGGGAAGGAGTTATGAATATCGAAAAGCGCATGCTTCTGGAAGTAAATTCTAATATCCCAATTTTTATAAATGAGAATATTGCGTTAAACGATTTGACATTTTTGAGAGCCAACACTTCTTCTATGATAGAGGTGACCGCCTATGCCAATGGAGAGCTATTAAATGAATACATCGCCGATGGTCTAATTATCTCTACTTCTACAGGATCTACTGGTTATTCCTTAAGCTGTGGTGGTCCTATTTTGCACCCAGATACGAATAGCTTTATCATTACTCCCATTGCTCCTCATAACTTGAATGTAAGACCAATTGTTCTGCCAGATGATACCATCTTAAGTTTCGAGATTAAGGGAAGAACTCCTGAATTTTTATGCACACTTGATTCTCGCTTGACTCATATTACCTCTCAGCATACGATTTCTGTGAAAAAGGCACAAAAATCTTTTAATATATATCAACCCAATGAAAGCAATTTCTGGAATGCTCTAAAGGAAAAACTACATTGGGGTAAAAAGTCATTATTATAATTTTTTATTTTTATTTTCATTTATTTTGAAACTCAATAAGGTTTATCATCGTGACTGTTTAAAAGGATTGAAACGAATGAAATCGGAGTCTATCGACTTGATTTTTACGGATCCACCGTATTTTCAGTACCGCGCTAAAAATGTTAAAGGTCTCAAAAATCATAAAGATGTAGTGACTGAGTTTGAGTTTGATTTATACAAAACAGAGGAGGAGTATCTCCAGTTTTTAGAAAACATTTTGATAGAATGTTATCGGGTAGCTAAACCTGGTGCTGCAGGTTATTTGTTCTGTGGAGACGATTTTGTATCGTATATCAATCGGTTGGTTGAAAAAACGGGATTCCAATTTCGAAAAGTAATTCATTGGCACAAGACCAATCCCTTTCCCGCCATTTATACGCGCAAAATGTATAGCAATAGCATGGAGTTAATTGTTCATTTCTCAAAAGGTACTCCTAAAACATGGAATCATAAGGAGGTAAATCAGATGCACAATTTTATAGAAACTCCAATCTGCATGGGCAAAGAGCGCAAAGCTCATAAAACACAGAAACCTTTAAAAGTTTGCATCCCTTATATAGAAATCAGTAGCAATGAAGGCGATGTGGTTTTAGATCCATTTATGGGCAGCGGAAGTACGGCTGTAGCAGCTTATCAGCTGGGTCGTCAATTTATAGGATTTGAAAGATCCGCGGAGTATTGTCAAATTATTGATATACGATTGAAAGAGCTAGGATTGAAGTCTGTCATTTTAGCTTGAGTTTTTTTGTCATAATATGTCCTTTATCTGTCCTAAAACTTGTTTAGTTTGACAATAAATTTGCATTGTTAATTTTAAACTTAATTTTTATGAAAAAGACAATGTTTTATTTAATTTCTATGTTCCTATTAGCTTCTTGTCAAAAGGATGTAATTGAAAATAAAGAAAATGAAGAAAAGAAAGAAAAAGCACCTGCGAAAAGCCTTTGTGATTATTCTCAGTCGGGTACCGTTCGATTTATTTCTAATGTCTGCAAGAGTTGGTATATAGAACTACCAGACGGAAAATTATTAGCTCCTTCATCTAGTTTAGATGATTTCATTCATTTAAAATATGATGGAGCAGAGATTCTTTTCAGCTATGAATTAGCTCCTTTTCCTTATGATCAATGTAATGTTATGCCTCAAACTGTAGTTCATATCATATGTGCTGACTTAAAATCTAATAACCCTAAGCCCTAATAAAATAATAGCTTTTTTAACTATCAAAAAACCAACCCATATGGGTTGGTTTTTTTTGTGGCAGTATCTGTCATGAAGTTGTCCTAGATTATTTTTAGTCCTGCAATAGTTTTGCTAAAAATTCTTCATGAAGAAAATTGCATTTATTTTTGTAATTATAGTATTTAGTTTACAATCACAGAATAGTAATTATTTGGCTAAAGTAGTTAATTATGATGGAATAACCTTAAGTGGTAATTATATTTTGATGGATACCAGTGAGAATTATATTGAAGGTGGAATTTTTGAAGATGGCAATATTCGTCTTAATTTAACTGCTTCATTGCCTTTAAAATTAACGCTCACAGCTCAAGGTTTTGAATCAAGAATAATTCTTTTGGATAGTTTAGAGTTAAATAAGGATAAGAAAGTGATATTCTTAAATGCATTGAATAAACGATTAAAAGAAGTTCAAATCAAGTCACGAAAACCTTTGTTTGAAAAAACTACTGATGGTACAAAAGTAAATGTCGATAATAGTATATTGAGCAGAAGCACCAGCGCAATGGAATTACTGACAAAAATTCCATCAGTATCAGTAGTTTCTGGTAAACTAAATGTATTTGGTAGGGGAGAGGCTCTAGTCATAATGAATAGCCAAGTTATTAGTATTGAAAGCATAAAGTCTCTACCAGTAAATGATATTAAAAGTATAGAAATTATAACGAATCCAGATGTACGATATGATGCCAAGGGTAAAGCTGTCATCTTAATTCAGTTAAAAAATTATCTTTTTCAGGGCTATAACTTGAATATCACGAATAATACAACCTTAGGGATAGTTCCTGAAGCATACCTAGGTAAGTATATCATAAATGCTCCCAATATAGGTTTTAAGTTGAGAAAAAACAAATGGGAATTTGAATCATATTATGGCAATGAGTATGGTCAAAATTGGTCAGAAAATAAGTTTATAACTTCCACCAATACACCACTAGGATACTATAAGAAGTATGGTTATTATACTGAAGACAATAAAAATAATAGTATTCACAATTATCGAGCAGGAGTTAGTTATAAACTAAATTCACAATCTCAATTAACAGCCGAATATGATGGCTTATCCCATTTGTTCTATCTCGATGTAAAACAAAACGGAGACTACATAGACCCATTTAATAATCTAGTAAAAATAAATATGGTGAATAGTGCTAGCACTAGACTGCAAAATCATTCTGGCAATTTAAATTTCTTTCATAAACTTGATAGCCTTGGAAGCAATATGTTTGCAGGGATTCAATATAGTAGTTTTCAAAATGGACTATTGGACAATATAACAGAAAACATATCCAATCCAATAAATGCTTTCAGCTATAATAGAATAAATGATGGTTTCAATCAAATCTACCTCCATACTGGACAGTTGGATTTTAGCCTAAAAAAATCAAAATACAATTTAGATTTCGGGGGTAAGATGATGCGCAGTAGAAATGATGGGCGAATTCAATTTTTTACAAAGTCTGAATCTGAGAGAGATTATATCGAAAATACATTGTTAGCAAATTCTACGACCTATCGGGAGGATGTAGCTGCACTCTATGCTAACTATAAGAGTACATGGAATGGCGTGCAATACAGTTTTGGGCTGCGCTGGGAATATACCTATGCCCAAGGATTCTCGAATAAATTTAATCAGAAAATTATTGATACGAGTTATCATAATTTTTTCCCCAGCCTTAAGTTTAATTTTAAGTTGAACAGAAATTTCAAACTCGCAGCGAGTTATGCTTATAAAATCAACCGACCGATTTATCAAGATCTTGATCCATTTTTATGGTATTTAGATAGCTTGACCAGCATTCAAGGTAATTCTAATTTGAGACCAGAATATATACATCAGTCAGAACTTCGTTGTATACATGATAGATTTGTCTTGCGATATAGCTATTCTCTAGCTAGGAGTGTAATAACACCGGTAATGAAACAAGGCAGTAGTGGAGACAATGCAGTTATTTTTACCAAAGATAATATTGAAAAACGACATCGACATAGTCTAGCCTTGGAGATTCCCTTTGATTTGAATAAATATTCGAGCTATCATACATTGGCGCTCAATTTCAATCAATTTAATGATTCGAGACCTATATATACCGCCCTATCGAATAGTCCTCAATTTTATGCATATACTTATCACTCCTATAAAATTCCTAATTGGTTTACGGTTGAATTTACTGGTGAATTTTATGGCAGAAGCTTCGATGGCTTTACGGAACGGAAACCATATTATTATTTCAGTTTAGGTTTATCTAAAACTTTTTTCAAGGAAGATGCTTTATCTGTCAGTTTGCTTTGGAATGACTTTGCCCAAACTGCTTTATGGGCAGGTAAATTCAATGTCAATACATTTTCGAATGAATATAATCAAAGATCTACCACGAGTTATATTCGCCTTACGCTAAATTATACTTATACGAATAAGACTGCATTTTGTTATAAAAGTCAAAAAATTAATCAAACCGAATTTGATAGAATCAAAAAATAATCAGAGATGAAACAACAAATCATTTTTTTAATCCAACCTCACACGAATTTACTTGATTTAGGAAGTGCTACCCAGAGCTGTCTAGAAGCTATAGATATGGGATTAGAGGCAGAATTGGTGTTCTGCACTTACGGTTCTGAAATTACTTCTTCCGTGGGACTTCCTTTCGGCAAATTATTAAATTTTGCAAGTGTGAAACCAAAATCTGGCGATATCATTTTCATAGTTAGTACGGATATTTCCTTTATACTATCGAGTAGGTATAAAATTTCAGATGATCTATCCATCTGGCTCAATAAGGCATATACTAGCGATTGTAAGATTTGTGCAATCTGCAATGGTGCATTTCTATTAGGTAAAGTGGGTTTATTAGATGGGAAGAATTGCACCACGCACTGGAAAAGAACACAAGAATTGCAAATGATGTTCCCACTTGCTAAAGTAGTAGAAAACATTATATTCATTGAAGATGAAAATATTGTAACAAGTGCTGGGGGTGTATCAGGTATTGATGTGACCCTCTATATGCTCTCTAAAATTAAGGATGAGTATTTCTCCCATAAAATAGCTCGAGAACTCGTCATGCACCAGCGCAGAAATGGTGGAGAGTCACAGCAGAGTATATATACAGAGAAGAGAAATCATGTGCATTCAGGTATTCATAAAGTTCAGGATTTTATCATTCAAAACATTCACAAGAAGCTAAGTGTGGCTGAGCTGGCAGAACATGCCAATATGAGTTATCGAAACTTCTTTAGAATCTTTAAAAATGAAACCGAATTAAGCCCAATTGACTATATCAATATGGTCAGAAGAGAAAAAGCTCTACAATTTTCTAAAGATCCAGACTTGAGCCTTAAACAAATAGCTAATTTGGTTGGATTGTCTAGCGAAAGACATCTACAGAGAATATTAAAGTAAATTATACTATTTCCATATATGACTGGTTTTTGTGACAATTCTTTATAAAACTTTTTGTAGATAAGCGTTGAGTTCTTAATTAAAATAGAAAGGTTTTTTAAATTTTTACCTTAACTCAATGGGATCTGATAAGGCTGATTTATTTCCATTGGAAAAAATTGCCTGAACAGAATAGAAGTAAACTTCTTTTGATGCAGCATAGTCATCTACAAATATAGTTTCCATTGATTGTTTATACATTGTCAATGGATTATTACCTGATTTCCTGTAAACAATATAATATTCTGGTTTTAAATCATAGCTCCAACTTAAAATTGCATTTGCTTTTTCGTCTCTCCTCACATTTAAATTAGTAATTGATTTTTCCGTTCCAGAATTAAATACTCTCAAAACTAATTCTGGTGAATACTCTGAAATCAATCCATCGTCATCGGTACAGGTCATGACGTAGGTATAATACTTTAATGCTTCTACATCCCGATCTATGTATTGTGTACTATCTAGTTCGAAATCCTTGATTTTTATATAACTAGCTTTATCTTCTGATTTTCTCCAGAGTGTATACTGCTTTCTATCTTTAGAGGGAGATTCATCCCATGAAAGTATTATATTATCTTTATTGACTTGGTAGAATGAGAAATGTGGTGCAACAGGTTTGATGACATCAGGTTTTTTAAGTTCTAATATTTCACTCATTTCACCTACCTTATAAGTCTTATCTATGGCTTGAACTGTGTAAAATACTTTTTCATTTAAGTCTGAAATCTGAATAGTATCGATAAAGCTTGTATCTTCTAATATATTATCATTTATCGGAATCATTTGATGCTCCCTACTGTTCGATCTGAAAATGTTATACCCTTTGATGTCCATCTCAGTTCCTAGATTCCATGACAAACTAACTACACCCTCTTTCGATATACTAGCCTTAAGACCCACCACTTTATCTGGTGCTTTCACATCTTTCATTAAAATATACCTAGGTGTGCTCATAGAGATATTATCGTTCTGATCTATAGCCATTACTTTATAGAAATTTGCCTGACTTGCTTCTGCTTTACTATCTGTATATTCTCTAGAACTAGAAGGAAGTATATCCGAAATGGCTTCATAATCTTTATCAACATAATGAGATCTTAAAACCTGAAATCCTTTAAGGTCTTTGCTTGCATTTATTTTCCATTTAAGAATATTAGAGCTGGCACCACTATTCTCTCCAGAAATTATATCTGCTGCTTCGGGTGCGGTTCTGTCTATCCCCATTGCCTTGATAGCCTGGCCTGGTCTAGATAAAAGTCCAAAAGAGTTAATGCCTATAATTCGATAATAGAATACCTTTTCATTTTCATGAAGAGAATCTATATAGGTAATAATGGTTTTGTCTTCAATACTTGGTTCATACAAGGATATATGTGGTCGGGAATTAAGTCGAGTGAAATTAGATCCATCTTGACTGCGCTCTATATAAAAGGCTGTATATCCTTCACTTTTCCAATGAAGTCTTACTTTTCGATCTCCTTGTTCTACAGAAGGTATAGGTCCGCTAAATGCTTGATATTTAATATCTTCATCTACTACAAGTATAGTCGTATCGCTGGAATATAGACCTTGCTCACCGTTGAGGTAAATCCGATAAATATATCTCGATTCAGGTTTGATATCTGTATCTAAATAACCTAGCCCAAGTTTTAAAGCTGTCTTGAAATTCATTTCCGCAGCATAGTGTGCGAATCCATGTCGGTTTTTAATCTCGTCATCAGCATTATTGAGCTGAGCTACAGTACCTCTACCAAAGTTATTCTCTCCAAATTTAACCGTTTTACCAAATACCATTTGCGCTGCGATCATGTCATAGGTATCTTTGGCTGTGACAGAATTTCTCCATTTATCTTCTGACCAATGTATGATAGGGTTTGAGGTTACTTTTGTAAAAGTAGGATTTATCGGTTTATGTGTTACGCGATCCACTTGTATTCTCTCAAGTATGAATCCTCTTGTCATGGCGAGTTCCCACATTGTATAATTATCGAATCCCCATCTTAGCATTATCCCTTCAGAAGTGGATAGGCCTATCATTCGAACATGGGTTTTGAGCTCCTGACTAATTGCTGTATTTATAAAATGAGCAATGCATATGAGTGTTATTATTCTCTTCATGTCTTTTATTTTTTGCTTAAAATCCAAAAGTCTTATTCATTTTATTCTTTGATCCACCTAACTCTACTTGAAAATTTTGTACCGATACATCTTCATATTTTATTGTAAGGTCTTTTGCAGATGGCGTAGTTCCTTGATCTATTCCCTTTTTTGTTCTGTTTTGAATTTCGCTTAAGAATCCTATAGCATTTTCAAACTGATCAGGTCCAGGTCTTCCTAACCATTTTGTTTTTATCCATATTTGACCTAGTTTCTGATTTCCAATGGTCTGAACCCCTTCTGATTTCTCCTTCGCTTGTATAAATTCTCTTATGTAGAAAAGTACATTTCTTTGACTTTGGCCTTTAGAGATGTTATAGATTTCCAGACTAGAATTATTGAAATTATAATTCTGATTATGATAATTTTGATTAGGCGATAATGAGTAATTTATATTGCTACTGAAATTGTTTGAGTTAAAATTTCCAGAGCCTAAACCTAAATACTTTGTGCTCACCCAGTATCTCGCTCCAGGAATTTTTATGCCATAGACTGCTTGATTTAATTCTACACCATATTTCTTAGCTATATCTTCGATCTCATTGTTCCACCCTGCATAGGAATTCTGGATGGCTTGGTCATTGAGACTCACCAATGGATCATAGGTTGTGCTCGAACTATTACTGGATTGAGTTTTAATAAGTGAATACTTTTTAAAATATCCTTCGACATCGGTAGGATTAAAAGCCTCGATACCATTATACTGCAGATAGGCAAGATAGGTATACCAGTTTTTATCCTTTTCGCACTTTGTTTTCACTTTTTGAAGAAGATTTTGATCTGGTCCGGCTAAATCAGCACTCGATACTTGACAACAAATTTCCACCTTGTCTTCATATTTTGGCAATGCTGGTATTCTCGCATAAGCGCCTTCTTGCTGCTTCATCATATTCATTTTATCCTGTATACTCTTATAATACTGACTAGTTCTATATGACCATGAATATAGAATTCGCTGATTTTTCGCTACCTTCAGTTTAGATTCATTCACTTCTGTTGTATTGACATTGGCTGTATTGAATCTACTATTTAGTACATTAGTCGTTTTGAACTTCGTAAATGAACTTGCTCCCTTCATAAAATCAGAGTTATCATTTTCTGCACCCCACTCTGCTATGAGTTGGCAAGTGATATCCTGTCCTAAATTTTTACTAAAACTAGGATGTGCAGAACCACATATTGTGATATTTCGCTTATCATCATACTCTAAATTCGTCATGAATTCTTCCACAGATTTATTGGAAGTATTTTTTGCACTCATCATAGGAATATATCTCATTTTGAGTCGAGCAGGCGCTTGATTTTCATAACCTTCTGGTGCCTCGAAATTGGATAATTTTAGTTTGCCACCGACAGCCATTTTACTAGCTTCATAATTGTCGATGGTCGCGTATTTAAGGCCAGCATATGGCATATTAAAGGCTATATTTTCTTCCTTGATCGAATCCAAACCTGCACCTGTCTTAAAGCTTACAGATTTGGTCTCTTCGAAGATAGAGCCATCTTTCTGTCTTTTAGCTTTTTCCCACTTTTTGCAACCTGTATAAATCTGTTTGCCATTTACATCAACGGTAGTTATGATATCACTACAGGACTCTAGATATGCTTTGAGCGTAAACTTGATATCTGTATGTGAAGGCAGAAGTTCATTCGAATAGTATGCTCCCCCATAGTTGTTCTTATCTTGAATCAGTTTAAAGTCTTGTGGTAAATTATTTCCAGTTATACTTGGATTGATACAATTAGAATTAAATCGAAAAACATAGAGTTTATTTTGGTTATCTCGAATTTGAAATTCTGAGTTTTTCATTTTTAAATTCGTAGAGAACGATGGAACTGTTGTGATTTCTTGGATTTCTTTAGTATAGGCATCTGGTTTATCTACATTCTCATTTGGCTGTGGAGAAATGTCTGAGAGTAAAGTGATACCGTCTAGAGGATCTTCTATAGGCAATGATGGTGTGCACTCAGAACCTAAAGAAAACTGATAATTAGCATTTCCTTCTATCAAACCATCCAAAATACTATATGAACCTCCCACAGCACCTTTCAACCATACTGGATTAGGAGCACCTGCTTTCAGAGCCGCAGCTGCCGTGATATCTAGTATTTTATATTCTCCAGATACCACCCATAGATCTACATAGACACTAAGATCACCGTGTATGCCGGCCCAAACTTGACCATTGGCATACCAGCCATTTAGGCCGAATGTTGTGCTAGGACCTAGTGGTTTATTATTACAATCTTTATCATATTTTTTCAACATAAAATCAAAGCCAGCCTCTGCCTTTAAACTACCTTTGAAAATTAAAAATTTCCCACCATAACTAAAGCCTGTGGAAGCACCAAATATTATAGATGGATTTGTTTTATTATTTGAATTATAGCCTTGTCTATTTGATTCAAATCCGTTTAGAGCCTTGGAAATCCAATCTGGAATAGGAGGCATAGGGTCTACTTTAAAATTTCCAGCCTGGAAGTAAGCCTTGAGCGCTTCAAATCCTGCTATCTCAGCTGTCAATGGTGAACCAAATTGTTTTGGTCTACCGAAAATTACATTCCATTTTGTCTCTTCACCCTGCATTTGAGTATAAATTCCAAAATCACCTGTTACTAAAAAAGGATCTTTTTTCAATTCCAAATTTGCTTTTAAATCAAATACCTTATTAGGTACTGAGTAAATCACATTAATACTAGCTGTGGCTACTCCTTCTGTCATTTCATTATTGGATAGAAAGCGTCCATTTCCATTGAGACTTATTTGATTCAAGCCTCCATCTTTTTCAAAATTAGCTTCTAAAGTCACATCTGCATTGAAAATTTGTTTAGCTGTAAGTCCTACTATCATCGTGCCCTTTAAACCCAATCCTACGTTTATATCTGGCTTATAAACCACACCTGAATTAGAAGTGCCTATAGAAGTATTGTCATTCTTTGTGCTAAAACCAGCTATACTTGTGGGCTGGAAAGTAGATTGAGACATATGGTGGTAAGCGCCTCCTCCAAATCCATGTATTGCTGTACCTGGGAAAGCAGGTATAGGTGGCGATATTTTTGCTAATGCATCAACATACCAATACTTATAATCATTGACACTACCAAACTGAATTCTCGAGTCAATACCAGAACTAATGGATGGGAAAAAACATTTAATACCTCCTACAAAACCACTTCCATAGATTGGGTCGCTGTCATACCATTTGATCTTGCCATCTACCTTCAGTACTGACAATTCACCCTTAATGGCTATCTCATTTATCTTAGTTTTATCAAAGGCTAGTTTTTTACCGTTTATTTTTCCCAGAATATCCATCACTAATTCTCCAGAGATTCCTTTGTCTGTATTATCTCCTAAACTCATTTTTCCACCGACACGAAGTCCAGGTCCTTCAATCAAAGACAATTTTGAGAGTGATAGCGGAAATCCGGAAATAGATTTATCAGGACTCGCTGTTGCCATAATAATTTGCCCTGGTGTAAAATAGGGTGCGGTACTACTTACCTTCAAACCTTGCACTTGTATGCCCGCTAACTTTACATTCTTTATCGGTCCCAAATTAGCTACTATACCTAGCTTTGCATTAAGTTCAGCAGATGCTTCAAAAGCATTTTCAGGATTATTGTTTGAGATGGTGATATTAGAAGATTTGTCAATATCAAGTTTTGCTATGAATACTGGGATGTCAATATCATTTTTAGGTGTAACAGCGAAATTATATAAAAATTTACTGTTGTTATAATTGACTAGACAGTTATAGACAAGTTGATTTTTCTCAGCATCATCTGTAATGGGAAGTGCCACTCGACCGCTAAGATTACCTGAATGAAATGCATTCTTCAAAAAGGAAATTTTAATTTCATCTAAACTATATGCCCAGTCTTTCAACTCTGCATCGCCAAGCTTGAATATATTTTGAGCGATAGCTTCTCCAGTTACACCCTGATCATCATAGATAAAATTTTGAATTCCAACAACAAATGGTTCTTTATTGCCTTTTTTCTTGAAAATTGGAGGCATCTCTAGTTTGAGTTGATTTAAGAAAAATCCCTTCCATAGAGGACTTGCTGCTATTGGTTCATTATTAATATAAAACGAAGGAAAAGGCGAATTAGGATTCTGAACTTCTGAATGATCATAATAGCCTTTGGCATCAAGAAATACATAATCATCGATTCCTTTAATTTTAAAATTTGATAAACTTATTTCTGCTATCCAATTGCTCCATTCCTTAGTAGTAAATGCCATTCCTATCTTGAGAGGACTTCCATCTCGTTGCACTATTTTATCAGAACCAGGTTCATACTCTGCGTGAACTCTAAACCACTGAAATCCATCTTGATTGAATATTACATAGGTACCCGTATCACTTGGAGAACTTTTCAGAGACTTTAATCGAATTGTTTGACTACCTAGTTTTACATTGAGGTCCTCTGCTAAATATAATACTCCTTCTCCACAGGGTTTGCTCGGACTTATGCACATGTTCTTAGCTCCTAGTGCTACGACATCAGGATTTCCGTCCGGCATATCAATGCCTGTCATGGCATTGAAGTAGGCTCTATCTACCTCGAAACTAAGGTCCGTAATTGCTATGATGATTGATTTGCCACCTATATTATTTTCAATTCCTATTGGCATCTCCAGCCCTATAGAATTCTTCCAATCTTTACCTGCTTGTACGATTTGATCTTTTGCATTAGAAAAGAATCCACCCATATCCTTAGCCATTTGCGGAGTCAAAGGTAGACTCGGAACTTTAGGGTCATCAGACTTAGGAATAAAAGATGCTGAGCTATTGACAAGTGCTCTAGCTGTTCCCGAAAGTGCTTTAAAATCATCATTAAGGGTCACATCTTTAAAATTCAATCTTACAGGTATATATCCCGAATTGATGACAGGCAAATTGACCTTAGCACGTCCCTCAATGACTCCTTCTGACCCTGCTTGTTTTATCATTTCAATAATAGTAAACTCGAAATCACCCATAAAGAATTTATCTCCACTATTCAATGTATAGTTTTTCATCACTGGTCCAGTTGCTTTTGGAGAAAGACAAGAACAATTGATTCCATTAGAGTTATTCACTGGAGGAAGTGATTGGGATGTTGGCACTGGTCCATTAGAAGTGTTCGTATAAACAAAGCTACAGATGTTAGACTTCCCTTGATTTGTAAAGACCATTTTTTTATTCAATTCTCGCACGACCACCATCCAGGCATATGTCTTTCCATTCTTCATTAACATCAAATTTGGATTATCTGGATTGGTCATATTAATATAGGTGTGCGACGGAGCTGTTAAATTCTCTTTTTTGATTAGATTACCTACATTGTTTTCAATAGCTTCATTCATAGCATCTTGAGCATTCATCCCTTCTTGAACCTCTATGATATACAAGTCATATACAATGTTAGCACCTGCTACAGTAGCGGGGATAGGTGACCAATTGAAATTGATGAGGATAGATTTAACCTCTGTATTGCCTAAACAGGAAGGACTAGTAAGTGTAGGAGTGTTATTATAGTTTATTTTGATGTCTTTGCACACTTTCGTGGAGACAGGCTCATCAGTATTGAAATTAAAAGCTTGTATGCAAATTTTATACATTCCCTCTGGTATCAATCCAAGGGCAATAGCGTCTGCATCTGCATTGCTGATATCAAGAATTTTTGTAGAAAAATTGTCTTTCAAAAAACTTTTCATGAGCACTTTCGTCTCCAGAGAATTGAGTGTGACAACCTGATTACTCGAAGGTTTATAGCCTGATTTCGTTGTTGCTGAAAATCCATTTGAACTAGTAACCTCTATTTTGAAATAAATCTCTTGGGTTGAATTTTTCTTATTGATACAAGTTAGTGTCGCACCATCAAAATTCACCATTTCATCTATGTATGGCTTATAAGGTGGAGCAAGGTTAAGTATAAGGGTGACATCATTCTGAGAATAGAGTTTTACTGCTAATGTGGATAATAAAATTAAGAACAATGCTTGTCTCATATCAAGGGATTATTTAGTGTTTAATTTTATAGCAGTGCTATCTGATGCTACATTTAGTTTTATCTCAACTGGATTTTGATTATACTTGTAGGTAAATGAGCAAAGATTGGATCTTCCATTATTAGTAAATGCCACTTTATTGTTTCGATCCTTGGCCACTACCATCCATGCATATTTTTTATCTTTTTGAAGTATAATACTCGGAATATTATTCATGTAGAGATAGGAGTTAGTCGGAATATTCTCTATGAGGATATAAGGGTTTCCCAAATTTTTATCTAATATCTGTTGCATCATATCTTCTTGTGTCATTTCATCACGAACTTCAGAAATATATAGATCATAGGCTAGACTCACCCCAGCTTGGTTCACCGCTACAGGTGTCCAAGTAAATGTCAAATGAAAAGAGCGAACTTCTGCATTACTGAAACAAGGTGGATATATTAAAGTTGGAGTATTGGTATAGGTAATTCTAAAATCCCTACAAGTCTTTAGCGAGACTGGTTGCTCTGTATTGACATCGAAAGCTTGAAAACAAAGTTTATACAAACCCTCTGGAATTAATCCTAAGGCAATAGCATCATTATCTGGATTGCTTATATCCAGAATGCGAGCGGAAAATTGATCTCTAACATAATTGCTCAATCGAACTTTGGTTTCATTCGGTCCTAAATTTATAATTTGATCACCACTAGGTCTAAAGCTTGATTTAGTAGTTGCTGAGAATCCATTAGGACCTGTCAGTTCAAGTCGAAAATAAATTTGCTTGACTACATTTCTTGTGTTAATGCAAATCAAACTAGCTCCTTGAAAATTGACCAACTCATCAATATATGGACTATAGGGCGGAGGTGCATTTAATACAATAGAAACCTCATTCTGAGAACTCGATAGCAACCAATGAAATAATACAATAATCAAGACTATACTCTTCTTCATAATTTTTTATTTACTCTTTTGACTGTTTAATTTGATTCCTGAAAAATTAAATACGTATCCTACATTAAATCTATGTTCGCTAAATGAGTTAATAACTCCACTAAATTGTCCATTATTAATCAAAATTGAATATCCAGCTTGTAAACTATGCATGGCATCAATGGTATAATTTGTAGATATATTGCCAGAATATGTATCTCCTGCTTTTTGACCTTCATAGATATTTGTAAAATAAGAAATCCCTCCTCCAATTCTTAGCTTGTCTTTCGCTAGTAATTTGTTCATAGAATAGGATAAACCTAAATTCACGATATCAATTACTGAGTGCGTATTATTATAAGTAAACGATGTAGTAAAGTCCATTTTTTTCTGCAATAGATTTAATGTATGGGTTGCTACACCAGTAAAGTTTCTTGAATTTGTAAATACTTCTGTCGTTCGATTTAAGTCCACCAATTGTTGATAGTTAAGACTTAATATAAGATTTATTACTTTTTTGTCATCAATCCAGGTATAACGTGGAGTAAGTGTGGCATTGTGATTTATCTGATCAATTAAAGTAGTATCAGGTATGCCACCGAAAATGGTAGGTCTTTGCGTTATTCCAAAATTAGAATAACTAGCGTCTATGCCAAATTTGTCATTCGCCTGAAATCCTACATTAATTGCCCCCATGATAGAATTGTTTGTAGATTCTTTGATACCCGCTAAATTATCTCGTTGGATTCCTAGATTTCCAGATAAGGATAATTTATTCTTCCATACGACTGCAGAAGGAGCTATAAAATATTGTTCTAAGTCACCCTGAATATAAAAGATTCCCAGTGATTTGTATTCTGGCATAATTCTCTTATATGTCAGTCCGCAACCAATGTTTTTATAATTAAAATTAATGGAAGTCTCTCCAGCCCATGATAATTGGGTAGATGTCCTTATGGGAAAAAAGGAATTAATTGATCTTAATAGACTACTATCTGAAGATTTTAGTACCAGTGAATCACGAGTCACATCTCGAGTAAAAACCGATGCCCCCACCTTAATATCCCATGTAATCATTTTTGCAAAAGTAAAATGGGTATTCGCACCTATTGCAATATTATCTCTAGGTTTAATAATAGCTCTATTGAAATCTATATTTCTTCCTTCATATACGTCATATCCTCTAAACATCATAATTTCTGCATGCTGAGATTTAGAGCCTGCACCTAGTTTAAGACCATACCCCATTTGTCTGTATGTGGGTTTAATAGTGTTAGGTTTATTAATTGAACTAGAATTATATAATGCCGCTGTGTCGTCTAAGTTTTCAGAACTAAACGATCCATACATAGCAGCGAAACGAAAGATCTTTGGATTCCACTCTATTCCTGCTCCTAAAAAATTTCTCCCACTGAGAGTATATGGATTGAATGTCATATATCTATGACCGAGGTGAAGCTTAAGTGATTTATAGGTAGGACTTAATCCAAACCTAGCAAATGGTTGAGAAAAGTCCTTGTTTTGTTCGGATATCATTATTGAAAAAGGAATTTGAACACCATACAAGCTTATTGTAGGTGTCCCTGATATCATCCAACCTAAAGGACTAAACCGGTTGGGAATCCCATCAGCTATATAACCATTGCCTGTTAATGAAATAGAACCTTTAATGTCAAAGGGTTGTTGCTTGGTTATTGTTGATAATTCTTGACTTATAAGACTTTTCCCTAAGAAAAAAGTAATATAAAATATTGTTTGGTGTACTAGTCTATTCATAATGATTAGTTCTATACTATTAAAATCCCTATTCGTTTTTATAATTTAATTGTTCGTCTATAAATTCTAACTTAAATTGGTGTTTAATTCTAAATAATCACATTTCATTTCGATTAAGTTTATGTAAACTGAATCAATTACAACCTTTCAAGATTCATGACAAAATTATGGTTAGTAATCGCTAAAACAACTTCAAATGAGTATTCGGTATAAATGAATGAGTAATTGGTCAATGTCCATATTCTCAATAAGAATAACCGAATTCTAATTCAAGTATTAATTTATTACTTAAATCACCTTACTTTTATGACTTCTTAAAGTTTTATGTTAAGGCGATTTTATATTATTCATTTATTCTGTTTCCTTTTATTCCCTCATTGGGTGTTCTCGCAGGATCTAAATACATATAATTTTTCGCATTTAGGTATCGAGGATGGATTGTCTGACCCATATATCAAATGTATATTCCAAGATCATTTAGGATTTATGTGGATAGGGACAGAGCGGGGAATCAATAAGTATAATGGAAAAGATATAGAAGTGTTTCTCGTCGACCATAGCAAAGAAATTCCACTATCTGGTATCATGGATATCAAGGAAGACAAGAATCGGGAACTCTGGGTTGTAACAGAAAACAAATTATTAAAGTTTGATCGAACTACGAATAGATTCTTTGCTCCTAAAGCTATAAAGGATAGGTTTTTTTTCAATAGTATTTTAATCTCTAAATCTAATACAATCTGGATACCATCCATTGGATCATTACTTAAATTGAAACTTGATAGTATTAGTCAAATTACAAAAATAGATAGTGTCATAATTCCTGATATTGAAATTAGAGACCTCACCGAAGATAAGAATGGAATAATATGGCTAGTTACGGAGGGCAATGGATACTTTAGTTTTAATCCACAAACGAAGAAATTAACTTCGTATAATTTTGTGCTTGACAAAAAGAAAAATGTACCCTTGAGAATGGCTAGGACTCTTTCCGATGGTACAGTCTTACTGGGTGGATATGCCTATGGGATGATACTGATAGATCCAGTTTCTGGAAAGCACTATCATGAATATTTTCAAAAGACAAGAGCGTATGCACTTTATAATTTAGGCATTCGAGGTGTCGCTGAAGAGAAGGATAAAAGCGGAAACCTTCAGCTATGGCTCTCTACCAGCAACGAGGGTATTATTCAGTATAATTTGAAGACTCGCAAGTACCAAACGATTAATCAACTGAATAAACCCGAAGGTCTAAGTGATAATTTCTGTCGAACTATTTTTCGAGATAGAGATGGAAATATATGGGTAGGGACTATCTTTAAGGGTCTAGATATTATTTATAAATCAAATCAAAAATTTAAGCGTTACTATACTTCAGAAAAATTCACTGGAGTTGAAGGAAATGTTGTAATAGCTGCTGTTCCAGACTATCAATTTGACTTGAATCATACAGTTTGGTGCTTGATTTACGGAGGTGGACTATTTCGACTCAATACACAAACTTATCAGTGGACCAAAATAAATATTGGATTTCCGCCTAACACATTGTATAGTCAGCTATGTCAAGTGAGAAATGGAAAGCTAGTCTTTACTTGTAAAAATAATTCAGTGAATTACGTTGGAATCTATGATCCCCATTCTAATAGTAGTAAAAAACTTTCTTTTTCCCGATCATATCCTAACTTTAACTCATTTGAATTTACAAGTGATATGTTACCAATAAATGATCATTTAGCGTGGACAGGCGAAATGAAGAATGGTATTTATGAAATAAATACTCGTGAAGGTACAATAAGTCGCATTGTTGATTATACTTATGGTCGAATTGACGGTCTATTAAGAATCAATAATCAAGAAGTTCTATTTGGAGGTTTTGATAATGACTTGTATAAGATAAATATTATAACTAAGAAAATTGATATCATTCCTAATATTGGTCGTTTGAAAATTCAGTATCCTTCTCAATTTACGATTTCCAATTCCGGTAAAATTGCAATGAGTGATAGATTTCAAGAAATAGCATTAATATTTAACTCTGATTTTTCTATCCACAAAGAACTTAATAAAAATACAGGCTTATTCAATGAAGAGATAACTGCTTGTATTTATGATAGCCATGAAAACCTTTATCTACCAGCTAGAAGCAGTTTGATCACCTTGTTAAATAATGGTACAATTGTTAGGTATGGACTAGAAACCGGTTGGAGGTCAATTTATTCCTTATGCAAACCTAAGTTATACCAGCAATATATATTTACAGGAGGAAGTGAATTTGTTCAAATCATCAATACTAATGACCTAAATCATAAGAATCTAACGAAAGGAAAGTTCGTATTTGAAAATTTGAAGCTAGCGGATACAGTTTTCTATTTCTCTCGCCATAAATCAGCTATGCCTAATCAATTTCAATATAAGAACAACTCTCTTCAATTTCAATACAGTTTATTAAGTTATTATGGAGCCAAAGCTAACACCTATTCTTATCGATTGCTAGGATCTTCGCCCAAGTGGATTGAATTAGGCAATCAAAATAAATTGACATTATCTAATTTACCTTCTGGTAAATATACTTTAGAAATTAAGGCAAAAGATGCAGATGGTAATGAGGTGTCAGAAATTCTAAATTATAGTTTCCGTATTTATCCTCCATGGTACTTTTCCTGGTGGTTTTTGAGTTTATGTTTTATTGTAACTTCTTTAATTATATATAAAGTATATCGATATCGTATTCAAGCTATTCGAAAAGAAGAAAGCCTTAAGAATGAAATGACAGAAATGCACCTTAGCGCTCTTAGATCACAGATGAATCCTCATTTTATTTTTAACAGCCTAAATTCAATTTTAAATTTTGTCCTTCAAAAAGATAGTAAACAAGCTGCATATTATCTAAATCAATTTGCCAGCCTTATGCGAAATATTTTGGATAATTCTGTCCAATCAAAAGTTTCTATACATGACGAAATTGAATTGCTTCATCATTATATCCGGCTGGAACAACTTCGTTTCGATAATCAGTTTACATATCAAATTAATGTAGAAAAGTCTATTAACCCAATGGAAGTGAAAATTCCTGGTATGATTATACAGCCATTTGTAGAAAATGCAATATGGCACGGACTTCTGCATAGAGAAGGAAAAGGGACTCTTGAACTCAACTTTGCAATCAAAGATAATAAATATTGTTGTCTGGTAACTGATGATGGAATAGGACGTAAAGCGTCCAAACAGATAAAAGAAAATAATAGAAATACCTATGAAAGTCGTGGTATGAAAATTACTAAAGATCGGCTAGACGCTTTAAATAAAGGTGAAATAAAAGATTGTTATTATGAGATAGAAGACCTTGAACAGGGAACAAGAGTGACGATTTATTTTGGAAAAATTAAGAATTAGAGATGAATAGATTAACTGCCATTATTATAGATGATGAAAAAAACAGCGCCAACGCATTGAAGCTGTCAATTGAAGAGTTTGAAAACTCTGTAGATGTTATTAAGGTTTGTCATACGGCTAAAGATGCCTTAGACTATTTACAAGAACACTCTCCAGATATCATATTCCTTGATATTGAAATGCCTAAAATGAACGGATTTGATCTACTCGATAGGTTGAATGGAAATCTCAAATCGCATATAATTTTTACCACAGCCTATAATCAATATGCTATACAAGCGATTGAACATAATGCTCTGGACTATTTGCTTAAGCCAGTAGATATTAATAAACTTCACAAGTCTATAGAAAAAGTAAAAAATAAGATGGAACGAAAACAACAAGTTTTTCAATCTAAAAGTAGACATTCTGCGGCACATAATAAAATCTATATTCCCACTGCAGAGGGTATTACTTTCTTAGATATCGAAGATATCATTCGATGTGAAAGCGATAATAACTACACTATGATCTACACTAAAAATCATCAGAGGATTATGATTTCCAAAACATTGGGTGATGTAGAAATTATGCTTGAACCTTATGCGATTTTCTGCAGAATACATCAATCACATATAGTTAATACGAAGTGTATTATTAAATATCTCAAGCAAGATGGTGGCGCTGTAGAACTTATTGACGGATCAATTGTAGAGATTAGTCGCAGAAAGAAAGACGAATTTCTTAAAAAGATGGGGCTATAGGCTTAAAACAGAATTACTTCTCTGTCTTCACTCTCGAGTTTTCATCTTCCGCCCCCGTTTTTCTATTGCGCTGCTTGAGGAGTTTATTATTGCCAAAATTATAGCTAAAGGTCAATCGAAGGTTTTGTGAAAATTCTCGTTGTATAAATTCTGCTCGAATATTATTGAATTCGATAAGACCATTGACTTTTTGTCCATAGAAAATATCGCTAAAATTCAGAGTCAGTCGTCCACGCTTTTCCCAAAAGGTTTTTGATACTGCAAGATCGAAGCCACTCATAGCATTGATAGTAATAAATTCTTCGAGAAATTTTGTAATATAAAAACCATTAAATTCTAAAGCATAGTCTTTAGGTAGTTTCGCAGTAATTCCTACATAAGCCAACCAGTGCCATCTAGAAGCATCATAAGTGCTACCAAGGTATTGTGCTTTGTAGTGGTTGTAAATGAGTTGATTTCCGCCATAGCCGTCTATAATTTTTCCGAATTTTATTGGGAAATTGGCTTGCAAAGTCCAATTGTATTTTTTTGCGAGATTATCCGCAGTAGTAAAGGTCGTATTACCTTCTAATTTGGGAGCGTTGTCGATAATGACATCGTCCGTAACATTATATTCCACACTGATAAAGGGTTGCCCTTCATATACTATTGCTAATTGACCATTATGAGCTACTTCGGGGAATAGATTAGGATTACCGCTCTGATAAGTTAATGAGTCAATAAATCGACGAAACGGATTTTGCTGATTAAAGCTTGGACGGTTGACTCGCTTAGTATAGGCTAGTTGTACGCCCATTTGTTTATTTAGTTTATAGAGTAAACTAGCATTGGGAAACCATTGTAGATAATTTCGATTTAAGAGTTCCGCTGTCCCAGTAGTGCCTGTAGCGATCGTATTTTCTGTTCTCAAACCTACATTGAATTCAAGTTTTTTCCATGACTTATGAAAATTGGTATAAGCAGCGCTAATGTTTTCTTTATAGAGAAATTGATTGGATTCATTAGCAGATAGGGTCGAACCGCGATAAAATCGCAAGTCATTATCGATTTGAGCAAAGCTCGTTTTAGCTCCCATTTCCAATCGCATAGTAGAGTCCAGAGGCAAGGTGTAGTCTAATTTAGCTACAACAAGCTGCACTGGCTGATTGATTTGTTGTGTAGAGTTTGACTTAACAAGAGGTGCATTGTTTTGAAATATTTCTATGTCATCACGCATAGTGAGTTCGTAGCGAGCATAGTCAAAATCGAAGTTCAAGCTGTGATCTTTCGTAGTATCGAACAAATGTTTTAAATTGAAATTTGCTGACAGATTTTGATTATCTGAATTGGAATTTGTGTTGGTGAAAAATGAGTTGGTCATTGCTTGACTAGGCGCATCAAATACATTGGTCAGGTTGTTATTAAAACGTTGGTTATTGGTTTTAAATCCTTTGAAAAGCACTCCAAGAGTCGTTTTCTTATTGAGGAAATAGTCCGCTCCTATTCGCAAATTAAGAGCCTCATTATTTGATTCTATTAAACTAGGCGAACGAAAAGTAGTATTCTCAATAAATCTTGCAATTTGAATGGCTTGAAATCCACTTCCACGAGAATAAGAAGCACCACCAAATAAATTCCACGAACCGCTGCGATAATTCAAGGATAGGGAAGGATTGGCTCTACCGTACTCTTTGATACCTTGATTGACATCTGCGTGATTAACCTGAAATCCCATGAGTGAAAGCTGTGCCGTACCATTGAGACCCAGTCGAGCATTTTTCTTCAATACAATATTGATAATAGGTCCACCTGCTGCATCGTATTTCGCTCCGGGTTGTCTGATGAGTTCTATTTTTTCTATTTGGTCTCCAGGCATATTGCGCAGCACAGCATTAATATCTTGATAGACCGAAGGCTTGCCATCGATCCATATTTGTACATCGCCGCTACCAGCGAGCGTTACCTTATCCTGAACTACAATGACCCCAGGCACCTTTTTCAAAATCTCTTGAGCTGTTCCTCCTGCCGCTATGGGGCTATTCGCTACATTGACTATGAGCTTATCAGCTCGTTGTTCAAGAAGGGGCTTGGTAGCAACTACACTTACTTCTTTTAGTTTTTTAGCAGATTCTTGAAGAGTCAGGTTGAGTGTAGTGTTTTTATCTAAGATAAATTTTTCTATTCGTTTACGATCATATCCTAACTTAGAAATTTGGATAAAATATTCGCCCTTTTCGATAGCAGGAAAAAGATAAGCACCTTTGTCATTAGATAAATCCGTCTTGACCAGCTGAGAATCGGAGGCTCTCAAAAGAGCGATAGTAACATTGGATAGGGGGCTGCCTTTATCACTAATTATCTTGCCTTGGATCTGAAACTGAGCTTTGACTGTTATTGAAATACATAATATAGAAATAAGTGGCAATAATCTAGAGAGCATAAAATGGTTTACGTATTAGTAAATAAAATAGAAAAAGGTTACAAGGTGTTGTTTAAAACTTTCAATATAATATTCGGTCTGTTTTTGTTATTCATAAAATATGGCAAAGATAGCACCAATTATCTTTCTTCGGTATATTTTCCAGATATTTCAATGCAATAAACAAATGATGGTTGATCCCAATTAGAGAAGCCTGATTTTTGATAAAAAGAGTAATAATACATCATTTATTTGCACTTATATTTTCTAGGGAAAGTTTCTTATCTTTATTTTATAAACTCTAAATAATGAACAAATCAAAATTACTAATAGCTTTAATACTGTTCTTAACAATATTTGCCATCCTAAAAGTCAATGCACAAAATCGTGTAATGCAAACTGCAACTTTTAAGGCTTGGGGTAATTGTGGAATGTGTAAGAAGACGATAGAAAAGTCTTTAAAATCAAGGGTATTAACCCAAATTAATCATTAGAAGCCACTGCGTGGCGAACTATATGATTTAGTTGTCCCGAAGAACCTTCGGGACGATTTAGAATTTGTTTCAATCCCGTGCGTACGGGATTGAAAAATATTGAAATACAAATTCTTAATCGATTCTGCATTTTCTAATGCGGAATTTCAGATTAATAGTGCTAAGTGGAATATAGAAACAAAAATGATAACGGTAGTATTTTATAGCAAAGTAATTGACTTACCTATTATTCAAAAGAAAATTGCCACTGCTGGTTATGATACTGAACTAGAGACAGCGGATGACAAAGTTTATAGTAAACTCCATGGTTGCTGTCAATATGAAAGAAAGAACAAGTATTTTATAATACAGTTACTGTTTAATAAGGTTATTATTTTACATCAAAAACCCATTTTCTGAACTCAAAGGTTTAGGGATATCCTTTTCTCCTAACATTTCTCTAAGGTCAATTTCAATATTTCTAGAGATAGAAGTAATAGGCACATCGTTATAGGTTCCTTCAAAAGGATTCTCCGAGAAATCACCAATCATTTCCATAAGGAAAAATATCCATACAATTAAAGCGGTAAATGGAACGGTAAGCCAAACGGTGTGACTTTCTAGAGCATGAAAAATATTAAGCAAACCAAAAGGAGTGAGTATAGAGAAAATGATAGTCATCCAAAAAGCTACTGAGGAATATTGGCGAGGGAAAGGGAAGTTTTTTATACGCTCATTCGCTCCTTGTCCATTATAAAATTCAGAGACCAGTTTATGAAATTCCATGTGTCTGAAATCCTCAAAATAGTCTTGATTTTTTAGCTCTTGAAGTCTCGTAGATTGTTTGAGAAGTATCTGTGTCGCCATATTGGCCTTGCCTTCATAAAGTTCATACTCATCGTGACTAATAAACGCTTTGACCTCATTTTCCAGATTCTCGTAATACTGTTCACCTATATTAGGAATATATTTGCCATTGATACGATACTCCGTATGTTCCCATTCTCGCTCCAGTCTTAGCTGATAACGAAGTGCTGTAAGCCATGCGATATGGCGATAGATAAGTTCTTTTCGAATATTTTCTTGATCCTTACCATGAATAAAACTACATACTGCTGCACCGAAACTTCTGGAGCTATTCACTATTCCGCCCCATATTTTACGAGCTTCCCAGGTTCTATCATAGCTCGCATTGTTCTTAAAACCAAGATAAAAGGCTACTGCTATCCCTATCACACTGACAGGCTGCCAATCTATTGAAAAATCAAAATTTAATCTATGATAACTAATTTCAAAAAATATTGTAAGAATCAGAGCATAAATAAAACCTACAATAAATGGAGTTTTACTCCAATTGAAGGTCATCCAAAATCCGTATCGACGACGAGTGTACATACTATTTTATACTTAGTTTAAATGTTTGAGAAAAATTAATGATATGAACTTACTTCACAAATATCCACTTCAACATTTCTTTCCAACCCACTTTTTTACCATAAAGCAAAATACCTGTTTTGTAGATTCTTGAAGCTAAAAATATGAAGAAAATAGTTGTTAAAACCATGATAGCCATAGAGAGCAAAAGCTGCCAATGTGGCACGCCATCGGGTATGCCGAATACCACCCTGCTTATCATAACTACGGGTGCAGTGAAGGGCACCATGCTAGCTGCCACGGCTTCTGTGCAGTTAGGATTATTAATAGATTTGCTGAGAAATATAAATGATAAAAATATTGGCATCATGATAGGCATCATGAGGGACTGCACATCCTGTGGATCATCACCTACGGAAGCTCCTACCGCAGCAAACATAGAAGCGTAGAGCAGAAAACCAAAAATGAAATAAAACAAGAAGATCAAAAATATAGGAAGGAAATCTATAGATTGAATATTTTGAAATGCCGAAATCAATTCCGGATTTTGTGAGATTGTAGCTGCTGACATGCCGCTAGGAAGTCCTTCTGGCATAGTTTGTAGCTGCTTGACACCTAATACTATACCCATAACCAAGTTGATGATTAGCATAAAAATCCCCCAAACAGTGAGTTGTAAAAAACTAACCATAGCTATACCAAGTATTTTACCCAAAAGTAATTCAAAGGGTTTCACGCTACTGATAATGATTTCTACTATGCGATTCGTTTTTTCTTCCATAACTCCACGCATGACCTGAGCCCCATAGATAGTGAGTATAACGTACATCATTATACCCAGACCGAAACTTAAACCATAAGCTATACCTTCCTTGACTTCATTTTCCTCGCCACCCGTCACCGATTTATACACCGGTTGAATTTCTTTCTTCACCTCTTCTATCGTTTTCATATCAATCGATTTGCCTTCAAATCGCTTGGTCTCAATGATATTTTGCAAAATGGATTCTAGTTTGTTTTTAGTCAGTAAGCCTACTTTGGTATAGGTCATAACTTCAAACTTACCTAGCAATAAACTATCCGTATTGTCAGGAACTACAAGTATGGCATCCAATTTATCTTTGTCCTCTAGTTTCTCATCGGCATTAATGAGTTTATCCAGAGAACGGAATTCAAAATTATCTTCATTTTTCAGAAGCGGAAAAATGGTCTTTTGGGTATCTATGACCCCTATGCGGTGGGTATCGGTATCGGTAGAACTAAATAAGAAAATAGCTCCATAAAATAAGATAATACCTATGGGCAATAGAAGTGTAGAGATAAGAAAGGTCTTATTTCGTATGCGAACCAAAAAGTCGCGAATAGCTATTAGGAAGATTTTTTTCATTTGTTTTTTATTTTAGCCACAAAGGCGCTAAGTTGCATAGATTAGATTTGTTCTTAATTTTACTTGTTGTCTTTGTGTCTTTGTGGCAAACCTTAATTTTTATTTGTCTCCTTTAACCAATTCTATAAATATCTCATGCAGGGAAGGACTTGCCAATTCTAACTTATGAATAGACATGTTTTCTTGCTGGAGATAAGGGAAAATATCTTGTATGCGCTTGTCTGGTTTTAGTTCTAGTTTGTATTCGTTTTCGTTGATGCAGGTAGCAGTATAATTGTCAGTACTAAGTTCCATACCAGATAAACCCTCTCCAGTCAGGATATATTCTCCTTTCTGAAATAGTTTTTTAGCATTTTGAACACTATTGTTTAGAAGTAATTTGCCTTTGTTCATCAAGACGATTTGCTGGCAAATTTCTTCCACCTGCTCCATTCTATGCGTGCTAAAAATAATAGTAGCCCCTTGATGAGCTAGTTCATAGATTTCATTTTTAATGATATCTGCATTCAATGGATCTAGACCAGAGAACGGCTCGTCGAGAATAATGAGTGAAGGCTGATGGATCACGGTGCAGACAAATTGTAGTTTTTGTCCCATGCCTTTGCTCACTTCTTCTACGGTCTTATTTTTCCAGCTAGTCATATCTAGTTTGTCAAACCAGTAATTCACTTTCTCTCGAGCTTCTGTTTTCGATAAACCTTTGAGTTGAGCGAGATATATCGCCTGTTCTTCTGCACGCATTTTCTTATAAAGCCCACGTTCCTCAGGCATATAGCCTATAAACTTTGCATTGGAAACCAAGTCCGTTTTTTGACCTTGGACATAAATTTCTCCACTATCAGGTACAGAAATTCCGGTAATCATACGTAATAAAGTAGTTTTACCAGCACCATTTGGTCCTAATAATCCAAAAATCCTTCCTCGCTCTATATCGAAACTAAGGTCGTTAACAGCAAAACTGTCTTTATATTTCTTAGAAACACCTTTTACCTCTAGCGCTTTATTTCCCATCTTGGTTTTTCAATATTAAAAATTAAGAATTTAAAACTGCATAAATCTCCCTAGCTACCATTTCTGAATATTCTTCAATAAAATAGCTACCACTGCTCACGTCATCGACCAAGTGCATATAGGCTTCTTCTTGCATTAGATGAAAAATGTTGCGTGCTATTCGCGTGCTGAATTCTGAATCAGTTTGGTTATCATGAGGGCGTATCCAAATTCCTTCGCTACCTCCTATCATGCCTGCCATAGCCTCTGTGGTCAATTTCAGCAAATTGTTTTCTTGATTTTCCAGCGCCTTATTATTCAGATTTGTTTCACCTATTACTAAGAAATGAGTGGAAAGTCCTTCCAGTTTGCGATAATGATAGAGCATGGTCTTGAATGCTCTAAGTTTGGCTATGTCTCTAAAATAATCCCCCGATAGTTCGATATGAATAAAACCTTTATCTCCTTTAAATGATTTGATAAAATTTGCAGCATTGTGAAAGAAGGATTCATCCGCTATGCAATATACTTCCTTTGAAAAGGCGACATGCGACCAATCTAAAGTATGCGGATAATTTTGTATATAGGTTTCTAAATGCTTCTCAGTATCTGCTTCTAGATTTAAGAACTCCGAATGCACATAGTCCAAGCGAATGTTAACAAATAAATTCTCAATGTCTTCTAGCGACCATTTTTGATTTTGAAAATCTAAAATCAGACCATTTTGTCCATTATTCAAGGCTTGCAGCAGGTTTTGATTTTTTGATTCTGCTTCTGAGTGACTTAGAGAAAACAGTTGAAATACAACCCTATAATCTAACAAATATGGAATTTTTAAAGTTCTGTTATCATTCAGGTAAATAGGAGCAAGTTGGTGCTGTTCACTTAGCTTTACGTGTAGGTTTTCAAGCGGAATATCTTTAATTTCCTTTTGAATCAGTGCCTTCACTTCTTCAATACTCGGTTTATGAAATGCTATACTCATAGTACAAATATAGCCGAATTTCTTATACCTCGTCCAGATTCATAATTTCAATTTATGTTATTGATTATGAACTATATTAAGTACAGAGTTTATTTTATTTGTAAATCTAACAAATTCAAAAATTTCTTTTAGGTCATTTATTGCAATACCTAGTATATTTGCATAAATTTAAATAATTTCGTTATGAAAAGAGTTATACTTATCGCCCTCCTTAGTTTTGTAGCATGGTTGCAGTCTAGCGCTCAATATTGTGCAAGCAAAGCTATTCACAATTCCAACCACGAAATTACCTTTGTTGCCATATATTCTTCTACTGGGTCATTGCTGAGTAGTACACCTTGTAATTCCTTGGTATCTAATATGACTATTACAGCGGGTGCAGGTAGTGTATTAGGGTCGTATTGTGATTTTACGTCTACGTCACTGACTATTCCAAAGTTAAGAAAAGGCAATATACATAACTTAACTATAAGTTCTACAGCAAATTGTACAAATAAATTGTCAGGAGGTATCCGAGTAGCCTATTTTGACTGGAACAACGATGGGGATTTTACGGATGCAAATGAAAAATACATAATTGATTCTTCTTACAGTATCGACAGTGTAAAATATAAAGCAATCAATGTGCCTACAAGTAGTACAACTGGTATGACTCGTATGAGGTTAGTATATAGAAATGTTACCTCACTTTCACTTTTACAGCCATGCGACTCTAACCTATATGAAGGTGAAACGGAAGACTACAAAGTAGAAATTGTGGACTGTAAAAATAATACTGTTTCCGTAAACCCAGGCGGGAATGTTAATGTTTCTGTAGGACAAGCACTTACTATGACTGGCTCATATACCCCTGGAACAGCCGCTAGTTTTCAGTGGTTTAAAAACGGTTCTCCGATAATTGGCAGAACTACTGCTAATTTAATTCTAAATTCTATAACACCGAATGATACAGGTTGTTACAAGTTATTAGTAACATTTACAAATGGCTGCGAGGTCTATTCCCCTAATACCTGCTTGAAAATGGGAGGGGGAGCTCCTAAATGCTCCGAGTTTACCAAAATTAATATGACCACTTCAGGTACGTCTTGGTTTTTCTCTCCATCAGGTCCTGCTACTGTTCCAGCTCCATATACGGTTCGGTATAACTGGACTTTTAGCAATGGTCAGACGAGCACACAGCGCAATCCATCCACTACTTTTACCTCTTTCCCTGCATGGGCAAAGCTGAAAGTATGTATTGATAGTGGTACAACTACGATATGCTGTGATAGTGCTATGAAAGATAGCATTATGAATTGTACAAGTAATATGTATTGTAATATAACTAAGGTAGGAACTACAGATAGCTTGCAAGTCAACGTAACAGGTGGCACTGCACCTAGAACCTATCTATGGAATACCGGCTCTACGAAAGAGCGTATCAAAGCTACCACAACTGGAGTTTACTCTGTGACTGTTACAGATGCTCAAGGTTGTAAATCAACATGCTTCTTTACAGTAGGTAACTCGAGTAATCCTTGTTTATCTTATCGCTTTATTAACTTTTCTTCATCTGGTAAAACCTTCAATTTTAGCACAGGAGTTCCGAATGGTGCCAATGCTACATTTGATTGGAAGTTTGGCAATGGAGCTTCGAGTTCTCAAGCCAAACCGACGTATACTTATCCAAATAATGGTACTTATGTCGTCAAAGTTAAATTTTGTCTAAGAGATAGTATGAATAATATTATCTGCTGCGATAGTGCTGATAAAGCGGTTATTGCCGTTACGCCATTACCATGCAATATTACTGCTAATTTCAAGTGGACAAAACTCGCAAACGGTCAAGTCCAGTTTACAGATTCTACCAAACCTGATACTGGCAATATGTATACCTATTATTGGGTATTTGGAGATGGCACAACTTCTACACAGAAAAATCCTTTAAAGACTTTCGCTACCAATGGTTCTAAGACCGTTTGCCTTTATGTCAAGAAGTGGATGAACACAAATAATATGTATTGTATGGATTCGATTTGTAAAACGGAAACTATTACGAATGCAAGTCCATGCAATAGATTAGAGCCAAATTTTGCTTGGACTAGCACAGGTGGAGTCTATACCTTTACCAATACGACAAACATGACAGGGTTTACCTTAGTAGGCATCAGCTACGTCATTCATAATTCAAATACCACCTATACAACAGCTAATCCTACGCATACCTTTACCACCAATGGCACTTATACCGTGACTATGACGATAGTGGCCTTTGATGTGACAACAGGATTGAGTTGTACGAAAACTGTTTCGAAGACCTTCTTTGTCAATACAAGTGTTTGTGGTTGCTTCAAGGCTTATAATAGCTTTACCAGAACGGCCAATTTAGCTCATTTCACAAACTTGTCACAATGTGTCGATTCCAATACGAAATATCTATACAAATTTGGTAATGGCGATACGTCTAGCCAGGCAAGCCCTAACTATTACTATCCATTACCAGGATTGTATAGAACGGTTATGTATATTACAAGAACAATCAATGGGGTTACTTGCAAAGATTCCTTCGTAAGAATTGTACAAATAACGACTGCAAATCCTTGTAAAGATAGTGGATACGTCAATAATGTCTCACAACCTTGCTCACAGTTTATTTTGCCTGTCTGCGGCTGTGATACGGTTACTTATAAGAATTCATGTTTTGCTTCTAGAGCAGGTGTGAAGCAGTGGACATTTGGACCTTGTCCGAATGATACGAGCTATGTAAAGATTTGTGGCTATGTATATCGAGATATCAATAAAAATTGTGCATTTGATACCTTCGATCATCCTTTGAATCAAATTACTTTGAAGTTTAATACGACTCCAGTGACCTATGCTTATACCAATGCTGCTGGTTATTATCAAATTTATTTACCAAAAGGCACTTATCAGATATCGCAGGTCTTAACCTTCAGAAATCCACCAGTCAATCAATTATGCCCTGCTTCGAATGCACCAATTACGGTAGCAGCTACTACAGGTGGCGCTACCTATTGTAATAATAATTTCTATGATACGACGAGTCTTTGTCCAGATTTAGCCACAGGTATTTTCCGCATAGCTACCATTACACCAGGCTTTATATCTAAAAAAGCTGTTCGCTATGCCAATAGAGGTGCTGTACCGATTACAGGTGTGGTCTTGAAATATAGATTTTTATCCTCTTTGACAGTATTGAGCACTACGACTCCTACTTATACTGTGAGTGGTAATGTCGTCACATGGAATCTAGGCACATTGGCGCCGTATTCTAATGGCACTAAATATGTCAATTTCCAAACTCCTACTTCACTTCCACTAGGTACAACTGTGGTAGATAGTGTATGGATCGAGCCAGCAGGAGGAGATTGTGACCAAACTAATAATTCTGCTACTTTCAACGATACTTGTGTTGGAAGTTATGACCCGAATGATAAGGCCGCTTCACCAGCTGGCGATATGGCACCGAGTGTGAAGTCCTTAGATTATTTGATACGCTTCCAAAATACAGGAACAGCTCCAGCTCACAACGTGAGAATCGAAGATAAAATTGATGATAATTTTGAAAAAGCTTCCTTGCAGATAAATGATTTCTCTCATAAAATGAATCATTATTTTGATGATAATGGTAAGATTTATTTTGAATTCCCGAATATCATGCTCCCTGATAGTGGAACTGATTATGAGGCAAGTCAAGGCTATGTATCCTATTCTATCAAGTTAAAAGACAATCTTCCGCTAGGTACGAAATTAAAGAACACCGCTGAGATTTATTTCGACTTCAATGAACCTATTATCACGAATACAACGGTGAATACTATTGTATTGAAGTCAAGTAGCGGAGTCCAAACGCAGGTCAATGGATTGAATGTTTCCATTTATCCAAATCCAACGCAAAATACCGCTACCTTTGAAGTTAACTTAGATAAAGCTAGTTCACTATCGTACACCTTATTCAATATTCAAGGAAGATTGATTCAACAAAAAGACTTGAATAAAAAGACAGGTCAGGTAAAAGAAGAAATCAACCTCGAAGGCTTGACCTCCGGTATCTATATTCTCAATATCTCTATTAATGGCAAGGAAACTTCACTGAAGGTGGTAAAGGAGTAGAAAAAAATTATTGATTTGCTATTTAGACGGCTATCCAATCGGGTAGCCGTTTTTAGTTAGGAATTACAAATAATATCCTATTATTACATTTTGTTTATAAAATTTATTAAACTTATGCAAATTATGTCTATTAGATTTCACCTTAGTTACCTTATTATTTTAAGTTTTAATCTTGCTTCGTATAGTCAACAGAAAAAGGATTTACCTAAAATTGTTAACTGGGGTCACGAAATGACTGAAGTGAAAAATCAGGGTGACCGTGCAACATGTGCTTCTTTTGCCACAATTGGATTGGTAGAGTATGCTATTAAGAAGAAATATTGAATAGAACTCAATTTATCCGAACAGTACCTGAATTATTTGAGTTTAAGATATTCTGATAAAAAAACAGAGTGTACTGATTTACACGAATGTCTTGAAAAAGTAAAGGATGTTGGCGTTTTACTTGAGCAAGATTGGCCTTATCAGCCCAGTTATTTTAGAAAAGGCTATCCATGTGATAAATATAATATTGGGGATAGCTCTTCTCCTACAGTATGTTATTCTCACAAAGGACCATCTATTGAAGTTCAGACAAGACTCTTAATGCCTAATTTATCAATTAGAGTGCAACATCCTACAAATATTGCGAAAGTTAAAAAATTACTTGACCATAATTACCCATTTATCTTTTCATTTCCCTTATCTGGCTATTATGCAAAATATGATTCAGCCAAGCTAGAATTAACCTCAACGTATATAGACGAGTTTAAATTGGCGAGTAAAAATAAGAAAAAATTAGATGCCTTTTACGATAGAACGGATTTACACTTCGCCATAATTTGCGGGTATAATGAGGAAAAATCGTTGTTTTACATCAGAAATAGCTGGGGCAAAGGATGGGGTAATGGCGGCATTGGCACCATATCTTTTTCTGAGCTTAGCAAATATTTTGAACTTGTCACTGGTTTTGCGACAGCTTATTATGTTAAACTAATAGATACAACGGGATTGAATATCCCAATAGTGAAAAATGTACGGAAAATTGAAGTCACTGAAGTCACATCTTATCCAGTTATCAATAAAGATAGTACATTGACTCTAAATATTCAGGGAATTATTAAAAATTTGGGATTTAGAAATCTGGAAATTCGAAGTGTGTTAGTCGCTTCACGAACTATTGATGGAAAAGAAGTGCGCGAAGAAATGAAGCTTTCGAAACAAGAAGATTTGTTGCTTAATGACTCATATGCTAGAAAAGTATGGGTTCACAGTCCAGATTCAACCTTTAAAGAAGATCTCGTTTGGTCTAAATCTAATCCTTTAAAATTAGTATTCCCAAAAGAAATGCTACTTTGTCAGAAAGTTAAAGAGGCATTAAAAGATAAGACAACTACCATTATTCTTCAAACTCGATTCCTTACATCTAATGATATCAAAGAGAATGAGAGCCTATTGCGACTTGACCATATACTGGATTTAAATAGCATAGTCAAATTAAATGGTAATTGATGAAACTGAGAAAACCATTGTTTTCCCTTCTTATTTTTATTGGAAAAAATATCTTCCAAATTATAAAAAAATCTTAGTTTTGCACTCCTTTTGGCGAGTTAGCTCAGCTGATTAGAGCGTCGGATTCATATCCGCCATAGGCTGACGGTGGTTCGAGTGAAAAAAAATAGAGTGAAAAAACACTTAAAAAATAAATGGCGAGTTAGCTCAGCTGGTTAGAGCGTCGGATTCATATCCGCCAGAGGCGGACGGTGGTTCGAGTGAGAAAAAATAGAGTGAAAAAAAAAGAGTGAAAAAACACTTAAAAAATAAAAGGCGAGTTAGCTCAGCTGGTTAGAGCGTCGGATTCATAACCCGGAGGTCGGGGGTTCAAGTCCCCCACTCGCTACTATTTCCAATTTATTTTATCAATTAAGTACTATTTTTAAGTTTTGAACTTTCAAATCTAACTCCTCTTATGCGATTTTTACTTTTATTAGTAGCGCTGCTCCCCATTTTGAACTATGCCCAAAAAGTAGAATTGCATATAAAGGATTTCGATACTAAACAATCCATCATAGCTGCTACTATTGCACATAAGAAAAAACCGATAGCCAAATCCAATACAGAAGGCAAGGTTTTAATCGATTTGGAATATAGAGTTGTACTCGTTTATGCCATGGGTTATGACTCCACCGAAGTAGTGCTGGGAGGCACCAATCAAATTGTTTACCTATACAAGAAAGATAATAAATTAAGGGAAGTAGTTGTAAAACCATGGGTCGACGAGTTTGCCAATAGTTTGATACGAAACATGATAGATAAAGCAAAAGAAAACCATCCCGATAGACTACCATCTTACCAATTTTATACTTATAGCAAGTTTATAGCCGATGCTAAAGAAGATACGGCGAAGTCAAAATCTGAGAAAGGGGATACGTTGGAATTAAAAGAAGCTTCGGATTATATGAAGCAAAACAAATTGTTCGTTTGGGAACGCATCACTGTTTTCAAGCATGATAAAAACTACGGGACAAAAAAAATCTTGCTAAACTCCAATATGAGCGGTTTCAAAATGCCTATCTATGAGTTATTGGCTATATCACTGGATGAGGTCAACTTTCTTCCCAGAATGTTTCGCACAGATGCTTATAAAGACTATTATTTCAGACTGGAAGATAGCATGCTTATCGATGGAAGAAAGACTTATCAAGTGGCTTTCTATCCATACCGGCGCACCAGAAACAAAAGGAGCAGACATGGCTATGTAAGAATTGATGCCGAAACCTATGGGTGCATGGCCTATAAAGGCACTACCAAACAAGGTTTTTTTGAACTAAATAATCAAATGGTTGAAGGCAAAATCTTTTCGAAAGATATGTTCGTCAATACGACCAATTCAATGATTCAGGTAGATAATTTCAGCACTAATTTGATATACAAGCTGACTGTTCAGCAGTTGGAGGTTCCAAAATCATTTACCAAGGCTGATTTCAAAGGCTATGATGTGGAGATATCTCCCAGTCTAAATGATAAAAAATCGTCAGAAATGTTGGTCCAACTAAGAGGTGGCGATAGTCTAGATGCTAGAGAGAAAAATACTTTTATCGCTTTGGATACTATTGTCAGGAAAAACAATCTCGAAGGAAAGTTACGATTGCTCTTAGCATTGAGAAATGGCGACCTCAAACTAGGAAAATTCAATCTGGATGTGCTAGATATCGTACGATATAATAGATATGAAGGTCTTCGTCTAAACATAGCAGAGGAGACCAATCATAGTTTTCACCCTCGGCTATCCTTTAGTACCAGACTGGGTTATGGCTTCGGAGATCAGCGATTCAAATATCGAATAGGTAGCCATTACCTACTCAATTATCAAAATCAGTCAAAATTTTCTCTCATCTATGAAAACGATGTGTTTGCTGCCGGCAGGGATTTTCAGAGTCTTGGGACTAAGCTGGATTATGCAGATTATCATATGAACTTATGGTTCTTTGAAAATTTTTATCAATCGCACAATGCCAAAATAACCTATCAATCCGATTTACATAAGTATCTAGAGCAAAGAGTTTCCGTACAATACGAAAATGTGTCGGTTCTGTTTCCTTATGCCTTTCAGGGAGTGAATATGCCTAGTACCAACTTTATCAATACCAGATTAGCATTAAAATACTATCCGAAAACGAAATTTATTGTCACACCGGAAGGTAAATTTAAAACCGAGGAGAAGCCGACACAACTTACAATGGATTATACTTATCGCCAACCCATTCAGTCTTTGATAGAACCATATCATGTCTTTCAACTAGAAGGTATAACCGCTATCCATTCACCTTTAGGTAAGACCAACATATTGGGACATCTCAACTATATTCAAGGAAATAGTCCTATTATATCCCTTTTTGAAGGTAGAGGGAGTGCAGCTCGCAATACAAATCTTGCTTCGACTTTTGATTTGGGTTCGTATCGCTATTTTGAAACTATGGAGCCTGCTACCTTCTATTCCGACCGCAGTGTCAGCTTGTTTATTAAGCATAATCTGCCCAAGTTGATGATTAATTCTAGTCGAAGTCTAAATTTCTCACTTATATATAAAGCCCTAATTGGGGAGCTCTCTATGCCAGGAGATCATTCCATAAGCCTATTAGCTCCGAATAAACTATACCAGGAAACAGGTCTTGAATGGAATAATATTATAGGTAAGCTACCAATAGGTTTAGGTTTTTATTATCGCTTCGGTGCATATAACACGGGCAATTTTGGGGATAACTTCGCTTCAAGATTATTAATTTCACTGTAAAAAATAAAAAAAACTGAGTCTCCTAGGAAACTCAGCATCTATTTTTTAACAATTGATTTCAATTTATATAAACTGACAAATCAAGCCACCCATCAGAACACCACAAACGGTTAGGTAGCCTACATGAATAAAGATATACTTCCAACTGCGCATTTCAAACATTGCTCCAACGCCAACCATAAATAAACCCATAATAAATGCTGCCATGCCGCCATGCAACGCTCCATGTCCGAAGCTTCTAAATGCTGTACCATAGTCATTCATAAAGGCTTGATAACTTGGTAGGGCATTTGAAATTTGATCTGGACCACCTATCATACCCAATGCACCCATTTGATGTACACATAGTTGCCAATAAATTCCTGTAGCTAGTAAGGAAAAAATATAGGTAAATAAAAATACTTGCCACATGGGCCTTGGATTGTTTTGAATAGATTCTTCGGTAAACCCATT
Organism: Chitinophagales bacterium; assembly: GCA_016787225.1. Classification (NCBI taxonomy): domain Bacteria; kingdom Pseudomonadati; phylum Bacteroidota; class Chitinophagia; order Chitinophagales; species Chitinophagales bacterium. Next base: position 80,566 of record JAEUUY010000029.1, on the reverse strand, counting down.
TGCTTGCATCCAAGCATTCCCGAATACTTTAGGATTGTACCAAATAGAACCTACTATGAGTGGAACGAGGGCAGCGCCGAATAAGATTGCATAATTCATATTTATTATTTTTTTGGTGAAATACAAATTTAATACTTAATTCTATTTTAATAAACATTTATATAAATTGCTCGCTTATTATTAACATAATATTATTTATTTACAATAACTTCTATTAAAGATTATCTCAAAAGAAACTCTATATCTTTGCAGCATGAATTTGATTCACATATTCGAAATTTTTCAAAAAGCCATTGCAGATTATCATATAAAAGATAAACTAGATACGCCTTGTCCTAATCCTTTTCAAGATTCAAGTATAGAACACCTTCTGTATTTTAAATGCTGGATAGATACTGTCCAGTGGCATTGTGAAGATGAGGTGAGAAACCCAGCTATAGAAGCAGAGAAGGTGCGCTTTTTTAAAAATAAAATAGATGAACTCAATCAGACAAGAACCAATCTTGTCGAACGCCTCGATGATTATTTCCTAAATATATATAAAGATGTTCAGGTTTTAGACCAGGCCAGATTGAATACAGAGAGTCCTGCCTGGGCTATCGATCGATTATCTATTCTTGCATTGAAGATATATCATATGCAGCTGGAGGTAGAGCGAACTGATTTGACTACAGAGCAGTTTCATGCTTATCAGCAAAAACTAGAGCTTCTTCAAACTCAAAAACTAGATCTCATACAAGCCATTTCTGTTTTATTAGAAGAGATAGAGCAGGGTAGAACACAATTCAAGGTTTATCGTCAGGTCAAAATGTATAATGATAGCGACCTCAATCCTATTCTTAGAGCCTCTAAATTATGAAGGAAATCGTCGTCATCAGATTGTCTTCATTAGGAGATGTCGCCATGCTCGTTCCTGTTTTTCTTTCTTTTCACCAGGCATATCCAGATCTCAAAATTCGCCTTATCACACGAGAGCGATTTGCCCCTATCTTTGCCGACCTCTATTTTGTCAGTATTCATGCTATAGATAGCGGCCAATCAAAGTTGAGTTTGGGAAAATTAATTCATTTTGCTATACAACTATCCTTTTCAAAACCTAAATTCTTGCTAGACCTTCACGATGTCCTTCGAACTAAGGTTTTACGCAATTTTTGTCGACTATTTGGTAGTAAAGTATCGATTATAGACAAAGGAAGAGCAGAAAAAAAAGCACTTATCGCTATGAATGGGGATAAATCCAAGGTGCTAAAAACCACCTTTCAGCGCTATGTCGATGTATTCCAAAATGCAGGTTTTCCCTTCGAACTCCAATCAATTTTTTTAAATAAAACAGAGATAAAAGACCATAAAAAAAGAATCGGAATTTCTCCATTTGCCAAACATGCGAGTAAGGAATATTCCTTTATCAATACGAAGCTAGTTATTGAAAAATTAGCCAATCATCTCGATTTTGAAATTACGATTTTCGGCAAGGGAGACCGGGAAGCAAATATAGCTAAGGATCTAGCAGCAAGTAGTCCTAATGTGAAGATAAACATTGATACCATGAACTTGACTGAAGAGCTCAAACTGATATCCAGTCTCGACCTTATGGTTTCTATGGATAGCGGCAATGGACATCTGGCTGCGAATTATGGAATCCCTGTTCTTACCATTTGGGGGACTACTCACCCCAAGCTAGGCTTTGGGACCTATTCTCAGCCACTTACAAATTCTCTTTTTCCTGATGAAAGAATCTATCCTCAGCTTCCCGTTTCTGTCTTTGGCCAAAATATCCCCCAAGATTATGAGCGAGCCATCGATAGTATTAACGTAGAAGACATCTACGCTAAAATATTGCAAATACTGCATTAGGCTATTTAGTATATCACTTTAGTATACATTTCATAGCTGAGTGTTTAAATCCTTAGCCAAAGATTTAATCGATAGATGATAACTTTGTGCTTTTACTGAATTATATAGGTGTTAGTTTCCAATAAAAAATCAGCTCTTTTTATAAAATCCTATTGCAAACAGGCAGGTATTGAGCATATCGTCCTTTGTCCTGGGAGCAGAAACTTGCCTCTCATCGTCAATTTTTCGAATGACCCTCATTTTAAGGTTTACAGTATTATCGATGAGCGAATAGCGGGTTTTTTCGCACTAGGTATCGTAAAAGCACTGCGAAAACCAGCCCTCGTTATCACGACCTCTGGATCGGCGGCCGTAAATTTAGCACCAGCCATGGTAGAAGCATACTACCAAAGACTACCTTTGATAGCTATTACGGCAGATAGACCCGCGAGTTTTATAAATAAGGGAGAAAATCAAACTATGCTGCAAAGAGGGATCTTCTCCAATTTTGTAGGTCTAGAATTAGAAATAGAGGAGAAGCTAGAGTTTGAAGCCTTTGAAATGAAAATCCAAGTGCTGCATAGTTTTTTAGGAAATCCTAGCCAAGTAAATAATGTGCACATCAATTTACCATTTTCAGAACCTTTGGACAAGATTGAAAATATTTTAGGAGATTATCAATTTAAATGGAAAGCGGAGGGTCTAAAATCGAAAAAAACAAATGCTTCCAAGATGCATTTTGCTAAAGGACAAAATGTCATGATATACCTCTCCTCGAGCTGTGCAAATGAAACCCTCAATAAACTTCTCGACCTGGGGGTAGAAAATAAAAACTGGGTGGTCATTTCGGAACACCATTCTGGTTGGTATCACCCAAAAGGCATCACCCGAATCGATGCGATACTCACTAGAGATAAGGGCATACAAAAGCCTGATATATTGATAACTATAGGGGAGACTATGCTGTCCAAAAAGTTCAGAAACTATATAAAGTCCTTCCAAAATATACTACATTACGATCTCTCATCGTATCCTCGAAATTGGAACAATCTGACGAGCAAATATCAAGCTATTCATTTGGATTATAAGCATTTAAATGATATTTTGGACTTCGAAAATACTTCCTTTTTTCAAGCCGCCTGGCTGGAGGCTGAAAAAATAGCCCTAGACCATCATGTGCTTTTTGTCGAAAATAGGGATTATACCGAGTTTAAGCTTATAGAGAAGATAGTCAATACAATAGACAGGGAATCTGCTATTTATTGGGGAAATTCTTCTGGAGTTCGCTATGGAAACTGGACTTCTTGGAAGTTCAAACCCCAACTAGTCCATCTAGCCAATAGAGGGGTATCTGGTATCGATGGGGTTCTGGCAAGTGCACTTGGGTATCGATCCGTCTCTATAGATGGCGATTTCTACTGTATACTTGGGGATATCAGCATGCTCTATGAGTCTAATAGTCTGTCTGCTTTGTCCTTCATAGACCGAATCAAAATTATTGTAATCAATAATCATGGAGGAAAAATTTTCGAACAGATTCACCAAAGCCAGCATCTAGGCCATACCCATGCACTCGTTACCCCCCATAAACAAAATTTTGAATCCTTGGCAAAACAGTTTGATTTAGAATACTATATATCTAGAGACCTCAACTCATTTTCAAGTCAATGGGAGCAGGTCAAAGCCTCTCCAGCCAAGTTGATTTTTGAAATTAACATCGGTGAAAATGAAACTGACCTCTGGGAAGACTATTTTCGAGCTCCCAAAAATCAAGAATAGGAACTCAATATCATCTCCAACCATTGTTTTTTACTACGAGGCAAGGAAATTTTTACCATATATTTACCTGTAGTAAAATCGGAATTTAGTATATTTATATTATTGTTTTTCAATGCTTTAATCACTTCGTAATATTTGAAAGTCTCCAATTGTAACGTGAGAAAATATTCCTCTTCATCCTCGATTATTTCGGCTTGCTGCAAGCACTGAATAGCGGCCTCTTTATAGGCTTCTATAAGCCCAGGTATTCCCAATTTCGTTCCACCATAATAGCGCACCACGAATAGGCTAACATTCTGTAGCTGTGATGAATAGAGCTGATTGAGTATAGGCTTACCTGCACTGCCCGAAGGTTCACCATCATCATGGGCCCTTATCTCCTCATTTTCAAACCCTATGCGATACGCATAGCAGATATGACTCGCCTTGGGGTACTCTTTCTTTAGTTGCAATAACTGCTCTTTAAAACCTGATATTGTTTTAGTTGGCATGAGATAGCTCAAAAATCTTGACTGAGAACTTTTGTACTCTCCCTTATAGGTTTTATCAATAGTTCTTATCGTCATGAAACTTCTCTGAATATAACTTACTTACCTAAACGTTTTGGTGGCTATACTATATTTGTATCCTAAAAACCTTCTCTTCAAATCGCTCTGGATGATCCATAACCTCTATTAGTTTTTCTGCCACTATGTCAGGTCTATAGAGTTTGTTTTCACGATAGAGTTCCTCAAATTTGGGTAAAAGTGGAAAGTTTTCGATGGGTGTTTTTCGGATATGGACCTGCATATTCGTATCTACTACGCCAGGGGCTATACTATAGCAGTGAATAGGAAATGGCTGCTCCTGCTGCTCCAAGACTATACATTTGCTAAGCATTTCGAGGGCTGCTTTGGAGGCACAGTAGTTGGCCCAGGAGGCATAGGCTCCCGTGGCAGCGCCACTAGATATATTGATAATGGTTTTCTTTCTAGGCAGATGCTGGTACTGCTGGATAAATTTGGTACAGAGCAGCATAGCTGCAGTATAATTGACAGCCATGATATCTTCCAAAGCCTCTTGACTAATCTTATCGAGGGTATTGATTTCCCCCAGCATACCGGCATTATTCACGAGGTGCACGGACTCATAAACTTCCTCTAGGGCAGGGAATTTCGTAGACTTGACAGCACTAATATCGGATAAATCCAAGGCCTGAAATATGAAATTCTCGGCTTCTATACTATTGTTTCGAGCTATTCCCAGCACACAGTTATTGGCATTGGAAATGAGCTTTTTACACAGCGCTAATCCTATGCCACTGCTGCTTCCTGTTATGATATAGAGTGATTTCACTTTGTTAATTTTGAATTTTTAATTTTAAATAAATGAGTCACAGTAAAGAGTCGCAGTTAAAGAGTCACAGTTAAAGAATTGCAGTCACAGTAAATTCAAAGTTATTGATAAAATATCATATTATTCTGATTTATACGCTTGATATTAAAAATTAAGAATTAAAAATTAAGAATTTAGAATTAAGAATTACACATTCCTCACTACTACCACAAACTCACCAATGGGTTCTTTCTTGGTAAAATGTTCCAGCAGTTCTGCGGCTGTTCCTCTCAGCGTTTCTTCAAACTTCTTACTCAGTTCTCTCGATATCGAAATCGTGCGCTCACCACCTCCTAGTTCCTGAAACTCTTGTAGAAACTTGACAATACGATAGGGGGATTCATAAATAACCACGGTACGAGGCTCGGCCAAAATAGCTTTGATAAAGGTCTGACGCCCTTTTTTGTGTGGGGGAAAGCCCATAAAGACAAAAGTCGATAAATCCGCTCCCGAATTGACCAAGGCGGGTACGAAAGCCGTAGCGCCGGGCAGACAATCCAAGGCTATGCCATGCTCCAAGCATTTGGCTATCAATAAATTACCAGGATCGGAAATCAGGGGCGTGCCCGCATCTGAGATAAGGGCATATTGCTTGCCGGCGAGTATCTGCTGTACGATACGCTCCACCTCTTTATACTCATTCATCTTGTGCAGAGGCTGCAGGGTCTTGGAAATCTCATAATGCTGCAGGAGCTTGCTGCTCTGCCTTGTGTCTTCGCATAGGATCGTATCCACGCTGCGGAGGGTTTCCAGGGCGCGGAGGGTGATATCTCCCAAATTCCCTATGGGAGTGGGTATGATAGAGAGCTTAGGACTCAAGCTGAGACAGGGTAAAGCTGTACTGCTCCATGATTTTATTCACCAGCAATTTTTCACAAGCCTCCTTGGTCTGCTTTTCGGCATCATCCTTGGAAGCCGCCTCGATATGGAGCTCTATATTTTTACCGATACGCACATTCTGTATAGCATTCAGATTCATTTTGTGCAGGCCATTATTCACAGCCTTGCCTTGTGGATCCAATAATTCTTTGTGCGGCATTACCTTGATTTCTGCTAGGAATTTCATCGATTCATCTAATTTTATGGTAGCAAATTTAATCTAAATTATACAAGTTATACCACATATAAATCATATTTAGTTTTACTCCTAGCTGAGTCTCTCGTAGAGGACACACCCACTACATCCGCTGTACTCCTCTGAGTCCCTAACAGGAGACTTATAGGGAAGAAAGTTATTTTATATATTAACCAAGAGAATGGTAATCTTATATGGGATTAAATATGAAAAAGTAGAGTATAGTAAGGACTTAGTGCATGATTATAGTCAAAGCATTATTTATATGTTCAATAATAGTTTCCTTTTTTTATATGTTAGCACTCGCCTTAAAAGACCGACGCAACTTATAACAAATGATTAGAAAAATACCAATGACTCAATCCGACCCACAGCAGCGCATTTAATTTTGTCTGATACACCCAGGATTATCCCCTCACCCATATATTGTTGAAAACTTTTTTGGACTTTTTTTGTCCATTAATTTTTAAATAAATATTTTTGGACATTATTTGACCAATATGGCAACAATTAAGAAGACAAAATCATTTGGAGAACATCTTAGACATTTGAGAGAGGAAGCGAGCTTGACTTTGAAATTTGTTTCAGAGCAAATTACTATTGATACTTCACTTCTTGCTAAGATTGAACGTAACGAGAGACTGCCAACAAAGCAAATTATCAAGCAAGTTGCTGACTTTTTTAAAGTTGACGAAAAAGAATTGCAGAATGATTTTTTAAGTGATGTTATCGCTTACAAAATTCTTGACGAGGAAGCAGATTTAGGTATCTTAAAGGTTGCTGAGGAAAAAGTGAAATACCTAAAAACTGTTCACAATGGAAAATGAAATTAAAGTCATAGAATTATTTGCAGGCGTAGGGGGCTTTCGTCTTGGACTTGAAGGATGGAATGGGAAATCAGCATCAACAGGATATAAAAAACCTCTAAAGTCACCTTACAAAGTGGTTTGGAGCAACCAATGGGAACCATCGACAAAAACGCAACACGCTTCTTTGGTTTATGAAAATCGTTTTGGAAAAAACGGACATTCTAATGAAGACATTGCTCAAGTTGATGTTTCAAGAATTCCTGACCACGATTTATTGGTTGGTGGCTTTCCTTGTCAAGACTATTCAGTTGCAACAACCTTAAAAAACTCAAAAGGACTTATCGGAAAGAAAGGTGTTTTGTGGTGGAGCATTCACAAAATAATTTCAGAGAAAAAGAATAAACCAAAATATTTATTTCTTGAAAACGTTGATAGACTTCTCATTTCGCCATCTGGACAACGAGGACGAGACTTTGCTATTATCTTACAAAGTTTAAATGAACTTGGCTATGCTGTCGAATGGAGAATTATAAATGCAGCAGACTTTGGTATGCCCCAAAGACGAAGAAGAGTTTTCATCTTAGCATATTTACAAGGAACTAATATTTATGAAAGTATAAAAGAAGTTAATCCTACTGAATGGATTTTAGAGGAAGGAACTTTAGCCGAAGCATTTCCAGTAAGTTCTGAAAACTCTTTGTGTCCAACTGAATTTGAATTGAAAGACGATATTGTTTCAATTTCTGAAAACTTCAATAAAAATGGAACAACAGGACTTTTTGAAAACACAGGTTTAATGATAAATGGATTTGTTACAACTCTAAAAACATATCCAAACTATGATGGAAATTTCACGATTTTGAAAGACCTTATCCAAAACGGAGAAGTCACATCTGAGTTTTTTATTGACAAAAACGAACTTGATAAATGGATTTATTTAAAAGGTCCAAAAAAGGAAATGCGAAAAAACGCACAAGGCTTTGACTATCATTATAGTGAAGGTGGAATGATTTTTCCAGATTCTTTAGACAAACCATCAAGAACAATAATAACCGGTGAAGGAGGAAAATCTCCATCAAGATTTAAACACGTCATACAAACTCCTAAAGGTTACAGAAGACTTTCTCCTGTTGAACTTGAACGTTTAAATATGTTTCCAGACGACCATACTAAACTTGAAGGAATATCAGATACCAAAAGAGCTTTTTTTATGGGCAATGCATTAGTAGTTGGGGTAATCGAAAAAATTGGTACATCATTAACAGACAAAATTAAACAAGCAACTAAAGAATGGCAGGATTCCTTTTCAGTTTAGATAGTGAAGCATCCCTGATTGATTCAATCAATATGGGAATTTATTCAACTAAATTATCGGCTCCGAATAATGTTTGGCGTATTCATCACGAGGGAACTTTTGCCGATTATTGTTCTATGAGAGAAGGCGATAATGTATATTTTTTCATTGATAGGAAAATTTATGGCATTGGCACATTGACAAATATAAATGGAGATTGTAAGTTTTTAAATTATCCAAATGCAAATTTGCCTACAGTTCAAAACTATGATGAAATTCAAAATCAATTGTTATTAGACATTGGTTTTGAAAGTATTAATATGCGTTTCATTTGCACATTTACTCCATATCCCGTTTTTTTTAGAAATGGAATTGATATGGATGAAATACTTTCTTCTTCACCAAATAGCTTTAAAATACTAAGAGCATTTTGGAAATTAAGTTTTATTAAGTTTTCAGATGAAGAAAATCAAGCTTTCAAAAATATACTGCTTAGAAGAAATATTGAAGCTATTGATAATCCAAGCAACGAAAACACTTTCGACACAAATTTTCAAGAGTTTCACAATTTAATCAATGAAAGAACAGGGACTAACAACCTATATTCATTGTCAATTGCACCATTTTTAAACACAATCGTAAATGAAAACGGAAGTTTAAAACACGAAATGGCACTTGAAGCTGCAATAATTTTCCAACTCACAATAAATCATCCACAAACTACTAATATTTTCGGTAATTGGGATTACTTGACTCATCAGGTTATTGCATCACCATTCAAGCCAATTGATTACATTGATAAAATGGATATTTTTGGTTATCGCTACATTGAGAATCAAAAACCAACATTAAGTAATTACTTGGTAGTTGAAATCAAAAGAAACACAGTTAACGCACAAGATGTATTGCAATTAATGAAATACGTAGATTGGGTAAAAAATGAATATGCGTTTGGCGACTATGGAATGATAAAGGCATTCCTTGTAGGATTTGAATTTACAGATGATGCTTTAACAGAATTTGAAAATATTGTTGAGAGGAAATTTATTTATGGAGTTCGTCCTTCTGTTTCTGCAACATGGAATGATGTTAAACTAGTTAGTTATACATTTAACGCACAAACTAACTTGTTGGATTTTGAAATTATAGCTGAAGTAAATGGATAAGAAAAGACAATATAATCCGAAAGATAAAAAATCAGTAATTGATTACGCTAAACTGCTTAAAGGAAAAACTTTAAGAGAGATTTGCGACCCCGAAGTATTATTGCACAACTATACGGGTAAGGGAAACTTCGGACAGATACTTGAGAAGTTTTATTTTGGTTATGATCCAAATTCCAAATCAGAAGCAGATTTCTTTGAAATTGGTATGGAACTCAAATCTTCTCCTTTAATGCAGTTGAAGAACAATGAGTATCGTTCAAAAGAAAGATTGGTCTTAAACATTATCAATTACCTTGAAGTTGTAAACCAACAATTTGAAGACAGTGATTTTTGGAAAAAGAACGCAAATATTCTTTTGATTTTCTATTTACATCAAGCGGGTTATGACATACTTGACTATTTAATAAAACTTGTTGATGAATGGAATTTCCCAAGCACAGACTTAGAAATAATAAAAAAGGATTGGGAACTCATTAAACAAAAAATTGCTGACGGAAAAGCACACGAACTTTCAGAAGGAGATACTTTTTATTTAGGTGCTTGTACAAAAGGTGCAAACGCTGCATCAGTTAGAAAACAACCTTTTAGCGAAATTCCAGCCAAACAAAGAGCTTACTCACTAAAACAAGGTTATGTAAATCATATCATTGCATCTATTGCAAATGACGCAACTGGTGTTTATGGCAAATTAATTCCATCAGTAGCAGTTGCAAAAAAGCAGACCATTGAAGAGATCGTAATTTCTAAATTCAAACCTTATTACGGTAAGACAATTGAGCAAATACTTAAATCAATTGGAATTGAATTAAATACAACCGCAAAGAGCTTCTATGCGAATCTTACAAAAGCAATTTTAGGAATTGAACTTGACAAAGAAATTGAGGAGTTTGAAAAAGCTGAAATTATTGTAAAAACCGTAAGACTAAAAGAAAACAATTTACCAAAAGAAGATATTTCGTTTCCAAATTTCAAATACGAAGAAATAGTAAATGAAGAGTGGGACGATTCAAATTTTAAAGACATTTTAGAGCATAAATTTTTGTTTGTATTTTTCCAATTTGAAAATGAGCAATTAGTTTTGAGAAAAGTGAAGTTTTGGAATATGCCTTATGCGGCCATTTTGGAAGCAGAGAAAGTTTGGGCTAAAACGAAAGACCTTGTTTCCAAAGGAAATATTGTTAGGGAAGTTAAAGGTAAAACTCGATATACAAATTTTCCAAACAAGACATTTAATTCGGTTTCACACGTTAGACCACACGCAATAAACGCAGCAGACACCTATTCTTTGCCGACAAAAGACAAATTGACAAATGCAAAAGAATATACAAAGCATTGTTTTTGGCTTAACAACACTTATGTTAGAGACGAAATTTATTTAAAATAGCTGCAATTAAGGTTTCCTTTGCTAGCGCTAGTTTATAACTCGTGCTCATGAAGCACTGTTATGAAATCCCTAACTATCAAATTGCTTGCACCTTGATGCCAGATAAACAATGAGCGAGAATGATTCGATGCAAGGTCGTAAGATATTGAAGGGCGAAGAATTCCAAACAGAATTAGTTCGAGAATTATTAATTAACTATTAAAATACTTAGCTATCCTATACTTTTGCAAACAATAAATCCAATTTTAACTATTAATTGAACCCCAAAAGATTTGGTTTAATCACAAAAGGCTCCAGAGGAGATATTCAACCCTTTATAGCATTAGCAATAAGGCTTAAGAATCGTGGACATCTGGTAAGTATAGTGACCTTTAAAAACTTTGAACCACTCATCAAAGATTATGGAATCGACTTTATTCCTCTTGATCTCGATATGGAAAAAGAAGTCTATGATGACGAAGTCATGAATGTCACTCGTAAAGGTAATTTATTGACCTTTGCGCTACTACTCCGCAAACATTCAGATAAGTATCTAGCAAAAACAATTTCTGTCATAGCAGATGCCGCCGATAAATTTGACTTTATGATAGTGAGTGGGCTTGTCTTACCCAATATTTTACCGATAGCTGAAGAAAGAAACATACCCTATGCCATTCTCAATTTTAGCATGCCATATTCGATTACAAAAGAATTTCCGGTGGTAGGTTTTGGCTTTCAGAATATAGGTTGGATCAATAAACTTTCTTATACCATATTTTCCTATGCTGCTTGTCTAGTGTTTCTTCTGCGGGAGGTGAATCAATCTGCGCGCTTACTTCATTTGCCTAAATGGTCTCTGTCTCAAGTTCGACATGAATTTCTACTTCACAATCGATTGATTATTCATCCTATGAGTAGTCAATTACTCCATCAGCCTCCAGACTGGCCTTCTAACTCTGTGGTCACGGGATTTTTAAATCTTCCTTCGACATTGCGGAGCTCTATGAAAAATGAAGAAATACCCCAAGCGCTGCAAGATTGGCTCGAAGAAGGGAAGAAGCCCATCTATATAGGTTTTGGAAGTATTCCTGTGCCTTATCCGGATTTATTGAAAGCTGTAATTGTGCGATTGCTTGAAGAAACCCAATACCGCATTATTTACTGTCGTGGCTGGACCAAGCCGTTTCTGAATATCCAGCACAAAAATTTGTTCGAACTAGATCGCATAAATCATGAGTGGCTCATGCCCAAATGCAAACTAGCTATCATACATGGAGGTATTGGCACTATTGGCGCAGTATTGCATGGTCAGATACCTATGATAATTGCATCCATACTCGCTGATCAGCCTAATAATGGAGATTTGATTGAAAAGACAGGTCTGGGTCTACATATTCCATTTAATAAATTAAGTTTTGAGAAAGTCCTTCGAGGCATTGAAACACTAGAAAAAGAACCCTTTCAATCGAATGCACGAAAAATAGGTGAGAAAATGAAACATGAAAATGGGGTAGAGGAGAGTATCGTGATTATTGAAGATTATATGCAAAAGCTGCTGAAAACTCATAATAAGGTTTAAAAATTTAGACTTAGATTTGTTGTATGATACTTCGTTTTTTCATTTTTCTTATTCTCAATTTCGGTGCTTTAGCACTTGGAAGTTATTTCACAGGGAGTGGCGTAAACTCAGATTGGTATTATAGCTTAAACAAAGCTCCTTGGACACCTCCAGGCTGGGTATTTGGATTCGCTTGGACCAGTATTATGCTATGTTTTAGTATTTACATGACGAGATTATGGTCTCATGACCAAATTAAACGAGAACTCATATTGTTGTATAGCTTTCAATGGATTTTAAATGTCAGTTGGAATCCCATATTTTTCTATTTTCAAAAAATAGGTATAGGTTTGCTTGTCATCATAGCATTAACTATTCTTGTAGGTTATTTTTTGTTTCGATTTTTGCCTTCTACCAAACTCTGGTCGGTATGGATAATGCCTTATTTTATTTGGCTTCTGATTGCGAGTTCTTTGAATATCTATCTATTTTGTTACAATTAAATATGATCATTTAACTGGAACTATTATGTTAGCCTTATAAATTAAAATAATGTTTGCTATTAAATAGGTTAAACCTACTAACCAGGCCATTATCATATCGAAACGCTTAACTGTTGCATACTTTTCTTTATTTATCAACATAAGACAATAGGCTGTAGAGGCTACAACAATAAAAATGACAGCTAAAGTCAATCCGTGTAAGCTATCGACTAAGGAAAATACATTGGAATCTGGTAGGTGAGAGTCAATTATATATTTATTTCCAATTACTGCGAATAGTGAACCTACACTGATACCAAAACGAGTATCAATACCATTCGAATGAATGAAAAAACATACAAAAGCCATAAGAAAAGCAATATACATGCCGAGAAAGGTCTTTAAAAAAAGACCAAATACTGGTCTTGAGATATTAATCATGACTCTATAAGCATGGAAAATTTGTTCTGGAGACTGTATCGTATCTGCGCCAAAACTGGTAAAATAAGACTTATTGAATACATTGACATCAAAGCTATCAATTTTCCACTCGCTGATTAATCTACCGCGTTTATAGCCCTCTAAATCAAATTTTGAACCTGTTTGATCTATCTTATAAATCATAGCCTTATTGTCAAATTGTGAATTTTCGATTCTAAATCTTAAAGTCTGGTTATCAAATGGATAGTTATCCACTTTCCATATATCATTCATTTTGCATTCATATTTCATTAGAACATAGGTTTGATCTTTATTAGATGTATCTATATACAGATACAATCTATTAGCATTTTTTGCTGTAGGTATTTCAATATTGGCGGGAAAATTTAATTCTCTGTTCTTATACCTAAACCAAACCCAAAAATGAATATCATACTCCTGAAGACGAAAGTCTATATTATGAATACTGGTAACATAAATACCCGTAGTCACCGTGTCCGGTGCAGTATCTGAGGCTTTAACTTCACAACCGAATAGAGTGAGTAGGATAAATCCTAACAAGTTCAATTTAATATTCATATTAATGTTTTAAATGTAGAAGAATATCATTATTCGCAAAGTTAAGAATTAAATTCGATTAAATATAATGAGCCTAGACTATAGCGGTTCAGTTCAACTTAACATAATGTAAATTATAAGACAAATTTCATTTATATGTTAAGTAAGCAGCTTGAAATCGATTTTCCAAATATTTACGAATACTCTGAACAAGAACAATATCAAAGAAATCTAGTTAATCTTATTGAATTTCAATTAAAGGAAGGTCAAGTTCCTAAGGAACTTATAAATATTAATGAACAATTTATTTTAAAAATTAAGATTATTCTATGCATTCCAGACTAAAATTAATTAGAAAATATTTCCGTTCTCAAGGATTTAAGATTCCATGTTCTCGTACTCAAACGTGGTTTTCTTTTCGCTCTCTAACTTTTACTTATAAGACTGATTATTTGACTTTGATTTTTATTCAAAAAGGTGATTTATTTATTTATCAAATAAAATGGGAAAATCTAGAAACAACCATTACCAAGATCGAAAATTTTATCATGTTTTTATCTGAAAATTTCGATATCCCCACAAATTAAACTATGTCATACGAATCTCCTAGAATGTATTATAGAAAATGGAATTATCTTAAGTCCATTTTACTTTTCGCAAAAGACAACCAAATAAGCGAAAATTCATTTAAAATTCCTTCCTCATGGGAATTAAAAATAAATGGTAAACAAATAACCATACCAGCTAAAAATAATGTCTCTATTGAGGTTTTAGACTATATGTATTGCATTACAATTTCAGACCAATTAATAAACCCAACTTTTAACCCCTAAAAATAAATAATCATGTTAAAAACCATTTTAGATTTTGTTACACAAATTATTCCTTCTGTCTTTGCTTTTTTATCTAAAAATAAAGAAAAAAAGAATAATCAAACTTTAGTAGTTTTATCAGCAATTCAAGCTGCTTCCTATTTGAGTCAAGGTTTTACAGTCACCCTTTTGGGCACCTCAATGACATTTAGTTACCAACAAGGCTTAGTTGACCGTAAAATAAACGGAGTTTCTATTTTAAACCTTAAAAAAATTACTCTACTAGAATTTCAATCCACTTATTCTCAATCATATTTTACTATAAACAAATGAAAATTCTAATGGTTTTATTCGACGCTTCTGGCGTTACCTCAAATTATTTTAGAGATAAGGGTTATTTAGTTATTCAAAATGATTCTAAGCTGTGCGGTGATAATTTAATTACATTTCCTTATGTACCGGATTTAAAGTTAGACGGTCTTATATGTTATCCGCCTTGTACCTATTTCTCTAGAGCCCGTACTCGACCGGGTGAGTTTGACCTCGATTATGGTCTTTCAACTTTAGATCTATGTTTTAGAATGAAGTACCTTTACAATCCAAAGGTTTTCATTATTGAGAATCCTTTTCACTCAAGAATTAGAAATTATATAGGTCCGCCTAAACAGTCTATTAATTTAGGTGAGTACGGTTTTCCTACTCCTAAACCTACTGGTTTATGGGGTGACTTCAAAAATATCAATCCAGGTACTTATGACCTACCTAACGTTTCAAAAACTGTTTTCCAAAACATGTCAACTTCTAACCGTTCTAAAACTCCTATTGGCTTAGTTGACTCTATTTATCACTCAAATTTTGTAGACAATGTTTAAAAAATTTATTCTATTAATCAGATAGACCCGAATAAAGAGGACTAGGCGAGCGGGGAACCCTTTTTTTGACTAGCCTAGTCCTCTAACTATGAAAATAAAACTAACATTATTGTGATACAACATGTTAAACTAAAAAAATAAAATCAATCTTCATGACTTCTACTACTCTAGAACACATATACAATCAATATAAGTTACAAAAACTCAAAAATCTTGTATTATGAGCGTTATACTAAATTACATTCTAGACACCGATAAAGAAGAAAAACAACTAAAAAAATCTTCTAACAAAGTTTGTTATATTACTAAAAAACATAGGATAAAAACACTCTTAAAATTAGTTAATGACAAATATATACGTCTGCTTCGAATCTCTAACATAACTCCTAGAGAATTAGAGTATTACAGAAATTTAAAAAAGGAATTGCACGATTTAATCGCTTAGACTGCGGTTAAGTAATACCGCAGTCCCCTAATTCCAAAGGGGGGACATTTTTTCGGCAAACGGAATGCCAAAAAACAGCTAAAATTAACTAAATGACATTTATAAATTATCAAGAGTTCGAAGATAGAATTGAGGTTTACCCTTCAAGGTTGCTCGTCAATATTGACTGGCTCTCATTTTCCTGTCTTTATGATTGGGAAAAATCACCATTTTATAATACTACAGGTACATTTGAAACCACTAGAACTGTTTTCAATCCAAGAACCGAACTAGTCGAACAAACCAAGTTGGTTTTTGTAGAAACCAAAGGAAACTCAAAACATTTTCGCCGTATCTACTCAATTGAGTTTGATTCTGTCAAGCTTGCAGATATTGAAGTGGAGCACAACGGAAACGCGGCATTTTCTCAAAATCATTGCCGCGTAAAAATGAATAACTTTTGGTTTTATAACAAAGGTTTAAGAAACTATATCAGATTAATTTTAGCTCATTTGAATATTCAATCTTACAAGCTTTCAAGGATTGATATATGCGGTGATAACTTTATAGAACTAAAACAAGTCTTAGAAGGAATTTATACTAATAAATATGGATTCCAATTTCAATATCATAAAGGCGTCGGTCGCAAGTTTAATTCTTATGTCTACAATTACGAAACGGAAGGTTTTGAAAGTTATGCAATTGGCTCTGAATCTACAGGACTTAGGTTTTCTTTCTACGAAAAAATGCAGGAACTGAAAATCAAAAAAAACAAGGACTATATCCTGGAATATTTTGAAATAAATAAAATATTGTTTGAAAAAGTCTATCGCTTTGAAATACGTCTAACCAAAGACAAACTCAAGCAATATTTTCTAAATAATTCTACTGAATACGTCCAATTCACTGAAACAGATTTGCAAGGCAACACTATTTACCATAGAAAACCTTTTAACTCGGAAAGAAATACCTACTCAAAAGATACAGGTGAAATTATAGAAATTTCAAACCATTTACTTTCACCAGACTTTCTAAACTATTGCAAACTTCTATATTTTCAAATAATAAATGAAGATTTGAAATTCCTTTATTTACCTCGAACTGACAATGAAAAACCTATAGAATTTATATTTAACCAAAACTTTAAAATCGAAAAACATAAATGGACCAAGGAAGCAAACTATAGATTTGAAAAACAAATTTACACCTACTATATTTACCAATATCTGGACAATGAAATTTTGGATAATTACAACTATCAATACTTTGCAAATGCAGTTGTTCAATGGCATCCATATAATTGGTACTATCTTGAGCGAAAATTTGTTGAAATTGTACCCTCTTTTTATTTCAAATCAAAAAAAATTAAGCCTTTAAAACATGACGAAAGAGACATAACCTTAAAAATCAATGAAATTAGAAAGACTAAAAGGCAGAAAATCATAGAAATACACGACTTTTTAATGGAATTAATGCATAAATTAAACGAGCAAAACGGTACAAGCCTTATCCCTAAGCTAATGAGCGAAAAAAAGCGAATAAGATATTTCACTCATTCCTAGGCTTTATATTTTTGCGTTGTAATTAAAAAATTAAATCACATGTCAATTATAGCGCACCAAGTAACCAACGTGTTACAATTAAGAAACGAAAAAATTACAGAGCCTTGCAATTTACTTTTTTTTGAGGTAGAATCTAATTTAAGCTATGGACAAGGCAATGACTTAGACGAAGTAAATAATTTACTTCGCAAAGAAGATTCTGAATTTTCCCCTATTATAGAGAACGTTCTCAAAAAAGTAGAGGTTTCTTTGGATACACCACTAATTAAGTCAAAAAATCTTATTTCAAATCTTACTTTGCATGAAATTGCCCTAGCTGCACAAACTGCAAATCTTCCTATTTTACTCAAAGCTACAGAAAATGATAAGGTTATTATCACTGTACCTTATCTCATTTCTACAGGACAAGTTCCATTTTCCAATAAAGGTTGGTTGAATGTTTCAATAACTTCAAACAACGCAGATGTTAAATGCCAACTATACGCAATTTCTACAACTGCCGACCGCTCATTGTCTTTGAATTGTCTTTATAGAGATACCGCTCACGCCGGACAATTTACCCCAATTAAATATATTGGACAGAAGTATGTTATTTTGGACTCTTTAAGAGAAATTGACCTGAATTTTTCAAACGGAGTCACTAACACCTTAATAGCTAGAGAGCTAGATTTTCTAAATAATTCTACTCAATCTATAGGAGTTGTTGCAAAAAACCACTTATGTTCAAATTATTCAGGCTCTATTGCCATTGATTTGACAGGCTGGTCTAGAAGTTCCATGCTAACAATGATCAAATTGAAGCATGCCGAGGACACTCAATTCTACTACTCAATTATTGAAGAACAATTTGTTTAAACAAATCTAAATAAATACAATATGAGTATTATAGGAGTAGGTCTAGGTCTTGCTAAAGTCGGAGTAGGTTTAATAGGTGACCTTTTCGGTGGTGATTCTGCTGCTGACATAGCAAGGAGAGATCATGTACTACAGGATAGAAACAATGTAATAATTGGCAAAGGTAAATATCCTATAGCCATTCTTTACAATCACCCCGAAAAAAATGGAGGTGCTATAGTGTTCACCGAGCCAACTAATCTAAGCGATTTTTTTATCCATGGTACAAATTGGCATGACACCATTAGCTCAATAGAAGTTGATACAGGCGTTAAAGTAGAATTTTTTGAACACCCCAATTTCGGAGGCTTAAAAGATTCTATTACAGGAGGCACAATGCAAGGCAGTTATGGAACTAGGAAAGGCACACTAAATTTTGTAAACTTGTATCAAGATTGGCCCTATTGGAACGACAGAATAAGCAGCGTTAAGGTATCTTTAACACCAGCTTATAAAAATCCTTCAAATATCTCTTTTAAACCAACAACCGACCCTGCAAAAGAAGATATTGATATAAGTGTCAATAACAAACCTATAACTACTACCGTAGGTTATACAGGTAACCAAACAGGCGTACCAAGTTCTGGTTATACAGGAACGAATACGACTAATACCAAACAAACCACAGAATCAAACAACATGTTTATGTGGGTCATTGTTGGAATCATTTCATTCTTCATAATTAAAAAATAATGGCCGTTTTAAATTCTTTATTTAAAGATATTGTTTCATTTGGTGATCCAATGGGCGGAATGTCTCAGCGACAAATCGACATTTTGAAACAAGTTCCTACAGGACCTGTTGAAATAAAAAAATCTGACATGGTCCAAAATGATTTAATCAAGGCAAAGCCTGTTGAATCTGTTAATCTAAAAATGGGAGAAAACCCTGTTTTAGACCAACTTGAAAAAACTACTGAGGATTTAGTTGCTAAATTCTTACGAGATAGATTAGATATTGTAAAGATTGTTGCTGGCGGTGGTACTTCTGGAAACACCGTATTAGATTCTGCAATTCGTGGTGCTCTTAGCGCAGTAAAAACAGAAGCAGTTAACCAAAACCAAAAATATTGGCTTCCTGTCTTTATTCTTGGTTTAGTTTTTGCATTAAAAAAATTCATAATAAAGTGAGTGCAGCTGTAATAACCAATGAAATAGAATATTTAGACCTACAAGCTACGGAATTAAAAAAACCTAGCTTTTTATCTAGAATTTTTTCTTTATTCACTGACTTGTTAAAGAAAAATTGGAAGCTCGTAATAATATTAATTATTGGTAACTTGCTAGCTTATTACTTATATAAAAAATTCATTAACAAATTAAATTCATAATCATGTTAGAACAATTACTAGGAGATTCTAAAAAAATTAACTTTGGAAAAGGAATAGTCAAATTGCCTAAGGCTGTCTATGATAAACTTTCGGATTCCGAAAAAAAAGACTTATCTAATCATAATAAAGCTGTAGCAAAAAGAAGAGCAGCCAAAAAGACTGCATATAACATGGCAAAAACTTTAGGCAGAACTATTGGAAAAGAAATGCGTAAATCATCACGTCGTAGACGTTACTAAAATAATTTATTATGTTCGGATTAGAAAAATATTTTAAAAATCAATTAGTTCGCACTATAACTATAGCTGCTCTCACCTATTTGTTGCAGAAATTGCAAGAAATGGAAACACCAATAGAAACTCCATTTGATCAACCCATAAACCAAGAAAATGTTTAATCTTGATTCAATGCGAGATACTCTATTTACAGGTGGTTATACTGTTGGTGGTGTTGCCACAACGCAATTAATAGCTAATTCTACTGCACAAGAAGATATTAAATTTTATGCCATGGTCGGCTATTTTGTTGTATCAACTGTAGTATTACTATTCGACAGAATTATAAAGTATAAAGAAATCACAAAAAATCATTAACTAAAAATTAAATCATATGTTCAAATCTAAATTATTTTCATGGATAATCCTAATTCTATGCGTTTTAGGAGTTTTTATTACCTTAAAAGCTCGTTCTAATGGTTTCATAGACACCATGTTGGACACCGAGAAACTTCCAAAATTCTTAAACTTTTTGCGTAAAGAAAAAAAGTAAGTTGTGACTAAAAACCAGTCTAAGTTTTTGAGATTAATAATGTTCGCCGAAGGAACGGACTTAAGGGTAAAACAAGGAGTTTTACCCTATGCTGTTCGTTTTAACTATACCGAACCGCATATAACGAACTTTCTTAAAAGAGCTCCAGCCGTACCATTTAATGGTAAAGATATTACCGCTCAAGGTGCTTATCAAATTGTTAAAGGCACATGGGAAATGTGCGTTAAAGCACTTGGACTAAAAGATTTTTCACCTAGTTCTCAGGATTCTGCTGCATTATATCTTATAAAATTACGAGGTGCAGAAAACGACGTATTAAACGGAAATTGGATTGAAGCCATTAAAAAATGCTCTAGAGAATGGGCTTCTTTACCTTTTCAAAATGATACTTCATATTACAATTATAATGGTAAAGAGTATCACATTTTTGGTGGAACTCCACAACCAGCCAAAAAGCTATCTACACTATTAGAATTTTTAAAAGCTGACCATTTATTGCCTACTAAAGACAATTCTATAATCTCTGCAAATTGGCTGATTCCTTTAGGAATAGTAGCAGCATTAAATTATAAAACTATAAAAAATGCAATTTCTTTCTAAATACAAAGGACTTATATTTTTAGTAATTATATTCTTGATATTCAAGGATATAATTTTCTCTTTGTTATCTATAGCAAAAAAACCAGCTGAAAATCTAAGCGACGATATTGACGCGAGCGCATATAAAGTAACTTCAAGCGAAATTAAGCTTGTCAAGCGTGTTTTTGATATGATTCAATCACAAAAGATTACCGATACATGGCACAATAGCGACGAAATTATAATAGTTAATGCCCTCAATGAAATACCAAACGAAAAATTACTAAATCTTTTAAATGAGTACTACTATGACCAAACAAATCGGGTTCTCAAAACAGATATAAGAAAAACTCTTGCACGTCCTGAGGATAGCAGAGAAATAGATATGCTTAAACCATTGCAAAAAAAATATTTTGGATACTAATATGAGCAGTAATTTCGAATTTAGAGTATTTGCAACTGATTCTCAAGGTAATTTAAAAATTACCTCTAGTTTTATCAATCCTCAAGGATTGGTCCCACTTCCTTCAATTATTCCTGTAGATCAAACAAAAGATTTAGTTAACGAATACATAAAGGATCAACCTGGCTTCCCTACGGAAATATTTCCGCAATACGAAAGGTATAAGGATTTTTTCTTTATGAATTGGGATTTATTCGATAATCAAGATTTTATAAAAACTGCTTCTGTTGTAGTAGGATATCAAGCAAACCAAAATTATTTAGTGGTTTGCAAAAAAAATACTTGACAAGTTAATTAAATTAATTAACTTTGCCTAAAATTTAATACCATGCACGCAAAAATTTTAGGCTTTTTTTTATTAGCTGCATTTAATTTAAATGCTCAAAATTGCAAAAAATATATACTTACTTCCGAATATGAAGAAATAAAAAAAGAATCTAATAAAGTTATATCAAATATGGCTTCTTCTTTTTTAGCTTCTTCAAATAGACACTTTGTTGAATCTATTATAGCCCAAAAATATACTACTTCATCTTACATTATTTGGGTAAATAATAATAAAGCAAAAATTCAACAAATAGGAGAAAATTCAGTGAGTGCCATACCTATTGTAAAAACAGACACAAATAAATTGTTTTTTTCAAATTCAATTGAAAATGGTTATATTGCAATAGATTTAAATTACATGATTGCATATGATTATCCTTCATTATACAAATTTAAATTAACCGTTAGTGAATGTGAATTTTAATTCACAAAATAACATACTGTAAATTATAAGACAATTCTAAATATTCGGATTTATAATGGAATAATAGATAGAATCTCTATAAACGGAGTCTTTCATAACGTAGGATTTAAATATTCCTTCTAGTTCCATTCCGGCATTGAGCATCACTTTTCCCGAAGCTGGGTTTATGGGATCGTGACAGGCGCATACGCGCACAAGTTTTAATTCTTGAAAACAAATTTGAATTATTTGCTTTAAGGCTTCCGTCATATAACCTTTATTTCTATATTCTTTTCCCATCCAGTATCCAATTTCTGCTGCCCAGGACTTGGTTGGGTTGAAATTAGCACCAATTACACCAATTAAATCAAAATTATCTGATAAATGAATACCTAAGGTATGTGATTTGCCTCCTTGTACAATACGATCATAAAAAAAACGAGCATGCTCCATGTTATATGGATAAGGCACATTGAGAGTCATTTGACTTATTTCAGGATCCTGACAAAGTTGAACGATTCTATCAAGGTCCGATTCTAAAATTGGACGTAGCTTAATCATAAATATCTGGTTATCTAAATTTTAAAATTAATTAAATAAAGTGCTAATAAAGCTAAAATCAGTCCGAAAATCTTGTATTTGTTCAGTTTTTCCTTGAAAAGAAACAAGCCAATAGCAACACTTAATACCACAATAGCTAAATTATTTATCATAAAAAGAGACGAACTATCCATATGATAGTCATTTTTCATTTCTTGTAGAGCTTTGACAAGAAAATAGATGGAAAAATAGTTCGGAATTCCGAGACCTATCCCACCTATTATACTTTTCATGTCCCATTGCATTCTTTTAAAAATAACAAAACTAAGACTTGAAATAGCAGCCGCTAAAAATGCTGTAAATGAGAACATTCCGTTGGAAGCAGGAATAGGAAATTTTTTCTCTATGAGTTGAACCGCACTATCACAAAAACCAGACCCTATCCAAACCAAAATCGGTAAAAATAGAATAAGCCTATCTATCTTATTATCAATGCTTTTGTCGATTTTATTTAAAAATATAATTGAAATAAAACCTAAAGTGAGTCCAATATAGTTAATGCATTGAAAATCTTCATTATAGGCAACTATACCAATTAAAACTGGAAACACAACTCCTAGTTTCATGGCAACACTGGTTATTCCTACCCCAATATGCTGGGTTGTAGCACGACATAAATTAAATACTATTGAAAACATGACTCCCAAACCTATCGAGATTAGTATCCAATTCAAATCACTGGTAACCAATCTTATGGGATTTTCAATAAAAAACAATCCAACGATAGTGGCTACTAGGTAGTTGATGGCTATAGCCATTACAGCATTTACCTCGTATTTCTCAAATAATTTAAAGAATATCAACAAACTAGATGAAAATAGAATACTAAGAATGAGGTAAATCATTTCGAAAATAGTGGTTTAGTTGATGATTAAAGTAGTTCTTTTGATCTATAATATGGTATTTCCGAAGGTCAACTGCTGGCGCTAAAACACCTGATTTCAACTCAAGTTCATGATTTTGAAAGGTATGAACTTCGTGAAATAAGGAATTATTCATGAAATATCGAAATACCTCTGCCCCACCTTCTACCAAAACATTTTTGTATCCTAATTCGTATATTTTTTGTTTCAGATCGTCTGCAGATGTTGAGGAAATAAAATGAACATGTCGCCCATCATTCGATTTTTGAGTCTCATCTCCCCCATTTCGCAAAATAATAATATCTGGTTGATTTTCTGAATAATAATATCGAGTGGTTAAACTAGGTTTGTCATTGTTCCAGGTCTTATTACCTACAATTATGGCATCTACCTCAGCCCGCAACTTATGACCAAGTGCATCTATTTCAAGAGAAGTGATTTTAGTCTTTTTCCCAATTTCCCCAATAAAGTTATCATTACTTAATGCCAATTTGCCTACAAAATAAGGTTGATTTTGACTTTGATTAATAAAAAATCTTATGTTAAGCACTTTTTGTCTTTCTTCCCAATTGAGATTAATAACCTCTATTTCTTGAGATCGCAGATAATCTATTCCTTGGCTCCTCACTTTAGGATTAAAGTCTACCGAGCCAATGACAACCCTCGGCACGCCACTTTTTAAAATAAGCTCTGTACATGGTGGAGTTTTACCAAAAAAATTACAAGGTTCCAAGGAAATATAAAGAGTTGACTCTGCCAACAATACTCTGTTTTCAATTTTATCTAAACAAATCAACTCTGCATGTGGTCCACCATAGTAGGCATGGTAGCCTTCAGATAAAATCTGGTCATTATGCACCAAAACAGCCCCAACCATTGGGTTGGCTCCTACCCTTCCCTTGCCCATTTGAGCAAGTTCGAAGCATCGATTCATAAAGTACTCATGCGTTTGCATAAGACAAATTTAGAAAAATTGATTAGTTTTGATTATAATTTCATTTGTCTATGCGGAAAATTAATTCAATTGCTATATTTTGTGGTTCTAGCCAGGGAAACAACCCACATTTTACAAAGGCTGCGCAAGAACTAGGAAGTTACCTAGCAAATAACAAGATAAAAATGATTTATGGTGGTGCCCGTGTCGGCCTTATGGGCGAATTAGCCAATGCCTGTCTATTCAATAATGGTCACGTAGTCGGTATAATACCTGGTTTTCTGAGTGCTAAAGAAATTATTCACGAAGGACTTACCGAAACGATTCAAACGAAATCTATGCATGAACGCAAGGCGCTCATGGAAGAAATGGCGGATGCTTTTATAGCTATTCCGGGTGGATTCGGCACGCTAGATGAACTATTTGAAATCTTAACATGGTCTCAACTAGGACTGCATACCAAACCCATTGGTATTATCAATACGGATGGATTCTTCGATCCACTTCTAGCTATGATACAGAAAATGGAAGATTGTCAATTATTGAAAACTATACATAAAGATATGATATTATTAGCTACTAATGTGACGGAATTAATAGAAAAAATGAATTCATATCAAGCTCCAGAACAGCCAAAATGGATTAAAAGAGTGGCAGAAATTTAGATGAATGATCACACATATCTGAATTAGCATTGTGTTAAAAAAATAGGTTACATAGCTGGTTACAATAAGTAAACAAGGAGATCATCTATGTTTCCCTGCCGACCAGCCCCTATCTTTCAAATATTTATCTCCTGACTCCACTGCACCATCTTCTATCGATGTGCCCATCGAATCATTCCATCTATTGAGGTAGCCAAATAAGGCTATAACACCTAGTATTTCTACTATTTCACCATCATTCCAATATTTTCTGAGATTATCTGAAATCTGAGCATCCACCGCATTCGGTATACTCGAACTAGCTATCGCGAATTCTAAGGCAACTCTTTCTGCTTCTGAAAATGCAGGATGAGTTCGAAATTCCCAGATATTTTTTAGCTGCTCCTTCTCTGCCCCATAGCGCTCTGCAGCGCGTATGGTATGCGCCTGACAATATCGACAGCCAGCCACATGACTGCTCATATAGCCTATCAACCGCTTGAGGGCACTCGTTACACGACCTTTATTTTCCATAACTGCCTTATTAAGCTCTATAAAAGCATAGGCTATAGCTGGTCGGTGATACATGGTCTTGACGCTATTGGGACAAAAGCCCAGAGTTTGATTAAAAAACGCTATTAATTCTTGAAAGGCTTTATCATCCTTTTCTAAGGATGGGGATACGAGGGGTTGAGGCATATTTTTTTTGAATAGAAGTTAAATACTAATTTTAATCAGTTATACTAAATTTTCTTTAAGACCAATAATTTCTTATCTAATATAAACTCATTCACTGGAATGAGCTCCAAGGTCAACTTACCTATCTTTAAAGTATCGCGCTGGCTTTTTGTCACAATAATTCCTTTTTGCAATTTAAAAAACATTAAGGCTTCGAGCAGTCCTTCTGTTTCTCTCTGATAATTGTCCATATTGACTTCCTCACAAACTTGAATGGCATGCACAATTTTTTTACTTTTAAATACGACAAAATCACATTCTTTTTTTTCTTTAAAATAAAATATTTCGAGCTGATTTTGACGCAAATGCAGAAATACTAAATTCTCTAATAATCGCCCCTTATCCTTGGTATAACTAAGAGAATTTGCCTGAATCATTCCAGTATCAATCCCATATACTTTCCGAGGATTGACCGAAGAGTTCTTTGCAGAATAACTAAATTTTGAAATATAGAAAAACAAATAACTCTCCTCCATCCAGTGAAGATAGTCAGAAATAGTATTCGCAGATCCAACATCAAATGCCTTTTTAAGGCTATTGTAGCTAAACTCTTTACCTACATTAGACATGAGGTAGAGCGCTATATCGAATAAAGTTTTGGTATTTTTGATACTATAGCGTATGGCAATATCTCTATAGAGTATATCGCGCAGTAAATACTGAAGAGTTTCAATATTTTTTGATTTCAAATACTCCGGAAATCCACCCATTATTAAATATGATTCAATCGATGACTTCGAGTCTTTTTTCTTTTTAAAGACTAAGAATTCAGAATAGTTAAATGGAAACAACTCATGAGAAATATATCGCCCTGTCAATCTGGTTCCTAATTCCTTGCTCAAAAGAGAGGCATTCGATCCTGTTATAAATATCCTTTTACCCCTATCATGCAATTGACGAATGAATATCTCCCATTGAGGTACATTTTGTATTTCATCAAAAAAATAAACATCGACATCTGCTCCAATGACTTTATCTAATTTGCTAAAATCACTCACTTCAAAACCATAAATTCTCGAATCTTCAAAATTAAAACTCGCTATTTTCGCAGAGTATTCTCTTTTCAATAAGGACAATAAAGTGCTTTTACCAGATCTCCTCACACCACTAACTATCTGAATATGCTCAGATTTTAAATCTATGTTTTTCAAATAATTGCGATCTATCCAATGGCTTTGTACGACTAATTGAGACGCTTGTTCCTTATACGAAACTTCAATTTCTGAACCTAATATCATACCGATAATTTATACTGCAAATATACAAAAGTTTATTTTGGCAATATATAAAAGTTTATTTTAGCAATATATACTTTTTGCTCTATACTTACTCAATATAAAGTACTAGTCCCTTTAAATAATTACTCTCTGGATGAAATAGATTGATAGGATGATCTTCAGGCTGGGATAATTGTTGAACGATTCGAATCGTCCTACCTGCTTCTATTCCAGCGGCTACTACGGTATCACGAAATGTCATGGCATCGATTAC
Organism: Chitinophagales bacterium; assembly: GCA_016787225.1. NCBI lineage: Bacteria > Pseudomonadati > Bacteroidota > Chitinophagia > Chitinophagales > Chitinophagales bacterium. Next base: position 53,130 of record JAEUUY010000029.1, on the reverse strand, counting down.
CTGAGAACATGAAAATGTAAATAAGATTCCACCCTTCTGAATATGTCGAATGGCCTGATAATTAATTCTTTTATACGCTTGAATGGCCTTATGTTTTGCAGATAAATGCTTGGCAAACGCTGGAGGATCTAGCACTATGACATCAAACTCATTGCTCATCTCTTTCATAAAATCAAGAGCATCCGCTGTAATCGCCTCATGCTCGGATTGAAAGTTGAGTTTAAAATTTCGTTTACAAATTTCATTGGCACTGGCAGAAGCGTCAACCGATACTACTTTTTCTGCTCCAGCACCTCGGGCATAGATGGAGAATCCTCCACTATAGCTAAAAAGATTCATGACTTTTTTTCCATTACAATATTTCTGCAATGCTGCTCTATTATTGCGTTGATCGATGAAAAACCCGGTTTTCTGACCTTTCTCCCAGTCAATATCAAACTGATATCCATTCTCTAGCCAAGCTTCTTTTTTATAACTTCCTTTTAAATAATTTTTTTCCTGCGCTTCGATTATGAGGTCACTCGACTTATCAAAAATGTTCAATTCTTCTCCATAAATATGAGTCAAAATTTCAACTAATAATGATAAATGCTGATACATACCTAGGGTATGACATTGAATAACGGCTGTAGAACCATATACGTCAATAATTAGTCCAGGCAGTCCGTCCCCTTCCGCGTGAATTAGCCTATAAATATTGGTTTGAGGGTTATCTAAAAAGCCAATTTTTTTACGATAATTATAGGCTAGTTCTATCTTCATTTTCAAAATAGCCTCGATACTCAAGTTTCCATCAAAACTCAAAATACGAACAGCTATCGAACCGTCGAAATAATGACCCACTGCAAGTTTTTCTCCTTTTACATTTATGAGAGATACCACATCTCCATTTTTTGTACCCTTCTCTATGGAGTGTATGGAGCCTGAAAAAATCCAAGGGTGAAATCTTTGTAAACTAGCCTCTCTTTGGGGTTTTATAGTGACCTTTTTCATGGTACAAAAATAGGAGTCCAAGTTATGAATTGAAGAATTATTTCTTTTTGATATTAAAAATCATCTCTCACCTAGTATTCTAGCATACATATCTAAAACTCCCTCTTTAAACTCATTTTTATTGAGTGCTGGTTCAAACATAGTCATTGTAGGTCTTCCATTCGTTTTATGCAGTCTATAGTAGAATCCAAATGTTCCTTTCATATCTTGTAATGTCATATTCGTTCGACCAAATTTGGCACAGTGTACATTCAAGGTATCTCCATTTTGTTGAGACAAATCATAACCTTGGCTAAACCAAATGAGTGCATTTCTGTTTTTATCATCAGAGTGGTTTTCCAGCAAATGTTTGTTCCTTGGAAACCGCAACCATTCTATTTTTTCCTTTGGAAACACCAAAGAATTTTCAGATATGTAAAGTATAGAATCACTGCTAGCAACACTATACCATAGAAAATTATTTAAAATAGTAGGATTGGTCATCGATTGCGAATAATGGATTTTATTATCTTTCAGAGATTTTTGAAATAAGTGATTCGCATATACTTTATTCCCAAAAGTATAGATTAGATAAATAAAACAGTAAACCAAAACACTTGCAGAAAATTTCATTCTAGCTTTTGATTGATTCCTCATGAATATGGCTATAATTAGCAATAATAGCATTGGTAAGGTAAAAAATACATCTACAATAGCTAAATTATTGGAACTAAATAGATGATTGGTCACTGGTAGAAATAATTGTGTACCGAAATTGGTGCAGACGTCTAGTAGTGAATGACCCCAAAGACAGGCAAGAAATAACCAAGCCCAGCGCTTAAAACTCACTTTTTTAGAGAATATTCGATAGAAAATATAGGCTATCGGAAAAGCATAAAGGGTCTCCCAGAGCAATGAGTGCGTATGACCTCTATGATGGCACATATATTTAAAGGGATCATCGAGACCTGTATAAAAGATATCAAAGTCAGGTATTGTCTTTGCAAAGGCTCCTACGAGCATTGCTTTTCTTCCGATTTGCTTGCCTAGTATCACATCTCCAATAGCAGCTCCTAAAACAATATGAGTGAGGGAATCCATTTATTTTTTATTCGAAAAGTATTTATACAATTTTTTTAACCAATAAAGAGCCAAGACAATTATTATACAATTCCAAACCACAAAACAAAATTCAATAATTAATTCAGACTTAGTCATTTTTAGAACAGAAGACTCTATATATCCTTTTTTATTCTCGAACCCCATATATATTAGTCCAAATGTAATATATCCTAATAAAATTGAACTCGAAATGGAAATGTATTTTGCAATACTAAATATTTTATTACTCAAATAATTAATTATTTAGTTAAAACAATTTTAATCTTTTCTAGAAATATATCTAATTCCTCATAAGTAATTGTCAATGGTGGACAGATGCGCATCGATTGGGTATTAAACAAAAACCAGTCGGTAATGATGCCATGGGTGATACAGGATGCAATAAATTCAAAATTTTTGACCTGAGAACCCATATCTAGAGCTAAAAGAAGCCCTTTTCGTCTTATTTTATCAAAACCTAAATTTTCCAATGATTGTTGTAAATATAAACCTTTGTTTTCCACCTCAGAAATGATGTTATTTGAGGTTAAAACCTTCAAACTAGCCAACGCAGCGGCACAGCAAACAGCATTTCCCCCATAGGTAGAAATATGACCCAAAATAGGATCGAAACTGAGTGTCCGCATAATTTCTTTTTTAGCAATAAAGGCAGCTATGGGCATACCACCACCAAAACCTTTGCCAAGCAATAATATGTCAGGAATGATATGATACTGCTCAAAAGCGAATAAAGTTCCTGTGCGACCGCAACCAGTCTGTATTTCATCCAAAATCAAAAGGGCTCCTACCTCTGAGCATCGCTTTCGCAATTGCTGAATATAATCGTAGTCACCAATAATGACACCTTTTTCAGCAGAAATGAGCTCAATAATTACAGCTGCTGTCTTTTCCGTTATCTTATCGATATCTTCTATTCGATTAAATTCAATAAAACTATGTCCTGGCACTAAAGGTCTAAACGCATTTTGATAAGTTTCGTCTCCCATAGCGCTCAATGAACCTGCTGTACTTCCGTGATAGGATTGATAGCAAGAAATGATTTCACTTCGACCTGTATATCGTTTTGCTAGTTTAAAAGCACCTTCTGTAGCTTCTGTTCCAGAATTAGTGAAATAAAAATTGTCTAATTCTTTCGGCAAAACTTGAGTTAAAGCCTCTGCTAACTTAGTCTGAGGAGAATAGATATATTCACCATATACCATAAGATGCATAAAACTCGCAGACTGCTCTTGAACCGCTTTGACCACTTCAGGATGGCAATGACCTACATTACTCACCGAAATCCCTGAAATCATATCCATATATTTCTCCCCATGCGGACCATAGAGGTAGACACCTTCTGCCCTGTCAACCTCTATACCCATAGAGTGCTGGGTCGTTTGGGCTATATGCGATAAAAATAATTGACGATTGGTCACGGTAGTTTAAAGCCACGAAGTTAAAGTAAAAAGAGTATTACAGTGGCAAATATAAAGGGTGTAAAATTTGAATTCCCATGTTAGCAGAACTCAATGTTCACAACTCGCTCTTGCAAAGAATTTTAAATGAACCAGGTTTTGTTCATAATAAAACTATGGAATTACTCCATTCAATCTATTGATTTTAAATTTTTTTTCTCCTTTTACAACCTTTGATTCGTTTTCATAAAAATTAGTCACACTATCATAAATAAACGGTATAATAACTTCGCCTTTACTATTTATAAAGCCCCATTTTCCATTTTTTGACGAAGCCATCAAACCTTCGGACTCCCCGCGAATATTCTCATATTCGCAATTAATAACTAGACTATCAGCGACATTGAATAATCCATAACTTCCATTTTGCTTCAATTTTAAATGAGATGATTGCAACTTTTGGAATTCAATGTTGTCATAGATTAAAGGTAAAATTTCTTTACCTAATGTTGTGATGAGCCCATAAAGATTCTTATCTTTAACGATTAAAACATCCGTTTTATTATCAAAACGATAAATCAGGTCGTATTTTAATCCAGTGATTTCATTACCTTGTTTATTGATGAAGCCCATTTTATCGTAACTGAGAAAGTAGTGCTCATCTTCAACGGCAATCATATCTTCATCCACCTGACGCCTATATTTTTCATAATGATTGAATGAATCTACCTTATGCTCCAGAGTTTTATTACCATTAGAATCTATAAAAACTATACTGCTATCGGTATAGGCTAAATACTTTCCATTAGGATTTTTAAAGAGTGAGCGGTAAATAACTGGGATTATAATTTTTCCATTTCGATCAATACTTCCTGAAACATACTGTTCGAAACCATTTATTTTTTTCCCTGTATAAGTATAAATATTTGCTGAGCCATGTTTAAAACTTTGACCTAAGTATGGCCGACCCAAACGAATTACTTGTCTTCCATTCGTATCAATATAACCATTAAAACTATCGCCCATTGCATAGGCTAATCCTTCTGAAAATGGCAACATTCTAATAAACTGAGGCTTCAAAATTACACTATCATTTGAATTTTTCAAACCATAAAGATTGTCGACCTGAAAACTTTTAACATACTTCAAACTTAAATTGTTTTTGTAGTTTTTAAAATCGAGTAGAATCCTATCGTCATCAAGTTTATGATAAACTTTAGAAAAGATACCATTGCTAAAAACATATGAAAATGGATCTTTAATATTTCTACACTTCTTGTATTTGATTGGGATAATCACTTGTCCTGTGTAACTCATGACACCATATCTCCCATTTTTTTTGACAACTGCTTCTCGGTACATATTAAAATTATTGTCCATTTCTGCCGGAATTATCCATCGATTTAAGGTATCTAATAGACCCCATTTTCCATTCTTTTTTGCACAAAATAAATGGCTCCCCGTTGGACCAATATTATCATAGTTTAATGGTATAACCAACTTACCTGAAGTGTCGATAATACCCCATTTATTATTCTTTTTTACACGAAATACCCCACTCCATGAGGGTGATATAAAATCGTATTCGGGTTTGATTATCAGCTGATAATTTGTATCGACGACACCAAATAAACCGTTTTTTACTACGACGTAATATTCCCATCGGTCGCGAAAAACATGGTCAAAGCTGTCTTTTAGATGCGATGCTAGTTGACAACGCAAATTAAAACTAATTAATAAACTTAAGGAGAATAGTAAGGCTTTAAACATGGCTAATTAACGTTGTGTATCAACAAAAATTGTTAGCATCTAATAGAATTCATTCTTAGCAATAAACATTCTTTCTGCTAGGTTAGAATTAACTAGTAACCACTACTTTATAATCATTTCCTCTCCTTGACTATGACTATTAAACTCTGGGGCATACATGGACTGGAATGTGGTGATACCGTTTGAGAATTTACCTTTGAGATTGGTTTTGAGGTCGTATTCGATGGTGTAGGTACCTTTATAAATCTTATCGATGAAAAAGTTCATAGAAGCATCTCGAGTGGTTTGATAATAACCGAGACCACTGGTCCATTTATAACCACTGATAGCATCGGTAGGCTCCAGTCCTGCACTGCGCATATCTTTCAAATGAAGAAATTCCATTTCTCGCTCTACCATTAAGGTCAGTCGAATTCTAATTTTCGATCCAATAGTAATATTTTCTTTGGTAGCAGCTTCTAGGACTTCGCCCTTTTCCGTATTTTTGACTATAAATATTTTCTTCTGTACTTTTAGTGGGCTCGATTGATTGGTTTTGATATTATTCATTGTTTCTAAATACTGCCAGTAAACCGCTCCCCAGCTTACATTTGCATTTGGGTTGGTGACCTGAATTTTAGAAAAACTGGGTTGAATCTCCTCTTCTTTCCATGTTTTTTTGATATAACCTGTGCCTTGTTCTACTTTATTTATAGTCAAATCGAGCGTTTGATCTCCCAGTTTTATAGTAGGCATATTGGGTAAATCTAAATTGTCATTTTTACCTCCTAATAAGGCATAGATAGCACTGGCTGTTGCTTTGGTGGTCTTCCATCTATTGGTTTGTTTATTTTTCAATAAAAATAATTTGAGATTGTCCTTCTCGGTTTGATTATCGCTCAGGTACTCAAAAACTTCGGTCATCAAGCTATGAGTCTCTATCGGCAATTCATACCAGAAATAACCATAGTCATTATCCCAGTACATTCCTTTCTCTTCATTGACTTTAGCACGCTCTCGGAATGATTTCATCATAGCTGGCGTGGTCGTATTGTCATTTTTCCTATGCCAATGTAGCGCCAACATTCCTTGTTGATAAATGGATTTATTCGTCCAATATTTTTTTCCTTGACCGGTGTAATAGTCGATAACAGTCAGCGTAGCACTAGGAATAGGCTGTGAGAAGAAAGAGCGTGTATATAAATAATGAATAGCAAAAGGATCGAGATGGTCGTCTTTTAAATTGCCTCCACTTTTCAATACCCATTTTTTCATCTCTTCATAATGACGAATAATATAAGCATCAAGAAAGTTTATCCCACGATTTATGATTTCCTTGGCTTTATCATTAGTCTCATAATTTTTGACTCCAAGGAAACTAAGATGCCCCATACCTTCCAGTACATATTGAGTCATATAAGGATTATCAGGTCCTCCAGGAAACCAAGGGAAAGAGCCGGAACTACCCTGACGCATATACAACTTATCAATAGCCGATTTTTCCTCATCAGCCAGTCTTGAGAGGTTGAATAATAAAGAAATATTCTTTCGTTGTTCTTCTTCGCTCTGCGCCCCCAAAACCCATGGTGTCTCTTCTAATAAGGCAGATTTTAATTCTTGATTCTTAGACAAATTGCTCAGCATAGCATCGCTTCCTTTCCACGACTCGAATACCGACTGAATCTTGGGATAGCGCTGCACAATAGTACTAGAAAGCGAATTGGCGAAGTAGCGACTAAATATCTGCTCTGTACATTCATAAGGGTATTCCATGAGATAAGGCAATGACTGAATGGCATACCACACAGGGTTTCCCGTATATTCCAAAGTAAATACTTTAGATTTTAAGGTCGGTGAGGAAATTTTATTCGTCATTTCTTTAAAGTCAAAACTCTTTTGAGTATTGGCTCGGAGGTGAAATGGCATGGTTTCGGTCACTAGCATTCTATCCGTTAAAACAGGTAGGGTATTTTCTTCGCCATCCGAGAAACTGCCTGCCATAGCGAGAACTCGATAGGTCAGGGCAGAAATATTTTCAGGTACATTTAACTTCCATTCTACTGCCTTGGTCTGGCCTGCTTCTATTTCTATATTCAATTGTGGCTGCGATAGCCCGAATTTATCTTCAACAGCTTTATTTGTTTCTGCATTGATTAGTTCTAGTTTTGCCCAACCATTTGTTTTTTTATCGGTCAAATTGGTTACTCTAGCCGTAAAATAAATTTCATCATTTTCTCGCATAAATCGAGGCGCATTCGGCTGTATCATCAAATCCTTTTGAGTTACTACCGATTTTTCAAAAATCCCTACTTGCAAATCTTTCGTGGTAGCTAGTGTCATAAACTTCCACTTGGTCAGGGCTTCATTCATCTTGAATTTTATAATGACATTGCCTTCGGCATCCGTCATAAGATTGGGGAGAAAGAAAACAGTTTCACTGAGATTGGTGCGGACTTTTATGGGGTCAGGTTTTTTAATTTTTGAAATAGGCTTATTCTTTGAAAACGGTTTTTCAGCGTCATATTCTTCACCTTTTTTTTCAATAACATCTGGAACTCCATCTCCATCACTATCACTATGATTTGCTACTGAGCTTCGCTCTGCGGCCAATGGTGCAGCGTCCATAGCTTCCGCTTGAACTGCTTTTGCCATTCGACTCGCTAATTTACCACGTCCGCCTCTATAAACACCTCCGCCGTAGAAGTTATCCTGCCACAATAGACTTGGATATAACTTTCCTTCATATTTATGGTAAGGACTCGGTTTCAGACCATGAAATGACTGCTCGACACCGAGTGACTGAAAACTATGTGACTGTACACTCGAATTTTCTGAAAAAGAAGAATATGGGAAAAATGAGTAAGAGTTAGCTGCAAATATATCGAGCGACTGGTCATACATATTGGCTAAGACTTCTGCCATGACTTTATCGCCGTTCTTCCCTTTGATTTTGATACGCCACTCTTCCTGCTGACCCGGTGCTAATTTATCCCTGAAACTCATATACTCTATATCCAGTTCTTTATTGGTAAATGGAACTGATATATATTCTTTATTGGAGTAGAATCGATTATTCCATATCGTAGTCCACAGGATATAAGCTCCACCTCTATCTTCTTCTCGAATATCGAGTACCAATTTCGCTTGCTTGCCATCCGTCCAGATTTGACTAGGATTCGTATTTTTTCGTATCACCGAATACCATATTCGTTGACCTTCCTGACTGCCCAGAATACCAATAATCGTCTTTTCTCCCGGCTGATAGGAAGATTTTAAATTCTGAATCATTACGGGTTTATTCTTCGCCAATTCTGAATCATCCACTATGGTGAAATATTTATCAATATTTACTTCCTTACCATCATTATCAATTGCACTCATAGTTAATTTATACGAACCCGATTTATACATTTTAGTATCTAAGTTAAGCGGTTCGAGATCCTTAGTATTACTAGCCAGCCTAGTTGCTGCAAATACAACGCTTCCTGTTTTATAGCTTTCTATTCTATCCTCATTTCCATAAGGTGTGGTAGGGAATTTTTTACGGAAATCTACCTCTGAAATAATGGGTAATTCTGGATTTTCCCAGTATCGATTCTGAAAAAGAACGGTTGGGTCTATCAGCTTGGTTATTTTGACATATACACTCTTATCAATCATTTGGCCATTTAGGTTACGAACACTCCACGGTATATTCAAGGCTTCATTTCGAGTGTAAAACTGCTTGACTTCAGCATCGAGTTGAAAATCTACTTTACCTACAGAGATGGTAGTCGCTCCCATTTGCATTTCCCCTGTGACATCGCTCATCTCTATTTTTACCTCATATTGAAATATTGGATTTTTATCCCATGAATTTTCCTTACCCTGCTCTGCGGTGAAGGAAATTTGAAATTTACCATTTTCATCGGTTTTCGTTTCACCATAAGCTATCTGCTTGTCTTCACTCGGCATAGGCATCCACCAGCACCGCCAATATGGGTAGTGAGTAGCTCGACTCACTCGATATTTTATAGTGGCATTCGGCAGATTAGCACCGCTGTATGCCTTGCCTGTCCCAGCTATTTTCACTTCCTGACCCAACTTCACTTGTTGCCTAAAAGTATCAAAAAGCACTTCAAAACTCGGTCGTTTATATTCTTCTATCTTCACTTCCTTACTGGTATTATTATTGACTGTGAGTGTCATGCGACCTAGTAGTCCAGTCTTGGGTGCTGTAAAATCACCATGAAAGGTGCCAAATTCATTGGTCTTGAAATTCTTTTTGGCTATTTCTTGATAATTCCCATCGCGGAAAATAATTTCAATATCCTTATTGGAGAGGATTTTGGGATTTGCTTTATTCGAAGATTGATAGGCTATGCCTTTAAAATAAATCGTCTGACCTGGTCGGTAGATTTCTCTATCCAGAAATAACGGATAGTGGTCTAACACATGTTCTTGGTGATAATTATTATCTTTATAAAAATACTCTTCCTGCAATTCATAGAGAATATCCTTATCCTTTTTTATCACATAGAAAAAGTTATTATTTTGATAATCTTGTAAAGGATGCTGCACCATGCCATTGATATTGGTTTGCAATGAACTGATGAGCTTGGCTTGACGTCGATTCGACCAAAAACTTTGATATAATTTTACTTCTACATTATTTTCTGGCTGACCGTTGTTTCTATTAACCACATAGAGGTTCATATTGGACTGTGCAGGCTCTCTATGATTGAAATAAGCGAGATTGGAAACGGATATTGAAATACCCTGCAGTAAGTTATTCGTGAAATCAAAGCTCTCATCTTTCGAAAAAATAATAGTATAATTACCATTGGCTAAAGGAGGTAAATCTAATTCTGTCGAATGATTGAAATAATCACCTGGATTTTGGAGTTTAAAACTACCTTGAGATACTACAGAACCTTTGAATACTTTCTTAAAGTAATCCTTTTGATCATTGTAGTATTCCTGCAAATTATCGAGGTCTATTGTCTTTGGATATATTCTATAAAAGATGTTATTGATACTCGTATAGTTCAAATGCACTAGAAGTGGTTTATTTGGAAGATATACCTTTTCGCATACCGCAGAGAAATGAACATTCTCCAGAATTCCATTCTTTAAATTCTTCGCTTGTGAGACAATATTTCCATCCGCACATTCTTTGATAATTTGATCACAGACGGCTATAGCTTCTTTATTACGACCCTGATAACTAGTATCTCTAGTATTCGCATAATTTGCACCTTCATTGCGAAGCACATTGGCCAAGGTAAGTAGCGCATAGTAGGATTCACTATGCTGGCGATAGGTTTCATAGATATATTTCAAACTTTGTTTATAAAGCGATTCTTTATCATCATTCTCATAATTATTAAAAACAAAAGCTAAGCGCTGTAGCTCTATATCTATCAATACTGTTGGCTCTTTATCAGCAATGTGCTCATTGAGTAATTTCTGATACAAGCTAAGTGCAGCATACTTCTTAGAACTATTTTCTCGAACAACAATACTTGTCTTTAAGAACTTTGGCAATGTCGAGAAATGTTCTGCACTAGGCTGAAAACTATGAACTGGTTCCGAGATATAATGTCTTTCATTACTAAGCGCTTCTATGGCTCTTCGGGCTAAGAAATCATATAGAGTTTGGCAATATTTGGAATTCGTATTTGATATTAGATTTTTGTATTCCGAGATATTTATCTTATTTGTAGCTTCATCCTTGATGGATTCTAAGTATAATTCTATGGTCTTATTCTCAATATCCTCAATGGTCCATAGGGTCAAATCCTCAGCCCGACTCCCTGTATTTTTTGTTCTATCCTTTATTTTCCAATAATTCTGATCGAGAAATTGGGAATATTTGGATGCTAAGAAACTCCATAAAATACGCTTAGCGCCTCCATTGACTCTTTCTATATTTTTTTCGATAAACTTAATTTCCTTCTGTGTCCGCGAATCATATTCTATCTCTTCGAGCTGTGATGACAGATTTTGTAGATAAAATATCGACTTGGTTATCTGCTCTTGATTATTAGATTGTAAAGATTTTTCGAAAATAATATGTGCCTTTTCATAGGCTGATTTAGGCAATCTCTTTTGCAGCAAGGCATCGACCTCTTGCCATTCTTTGTTATAATCCTGAGCCATTGTTAAATTGGAAAGTCCTAATAAAAGGAGCACGAAAATTGAAAATCTCATAAATGATGGTGTGCATTAGTTTAATTCTAGACTAAGATAGTTTAGATAGATTATAGTTTAATGAAAAAAAAATTAATGGATTAGTAAGACTTTATTTTAGAAAGGTAAAAAGCAATGCAGCTATTAGTTATAAGTCTTACTTTGCAAATTCTAGTGTACTATTTAGGAAATATTGGATCTATATATAAGGTTGTTCAATAAGGGTTATGAATGTCTTCTCTTTAAAAATCAATCCGATGGACTATTTATAGCATCATTTCGTCTACCGACCATGCTTCGGGTTTATCAGCAAACCAGACTTTAACCTGAGACCATACTTGGTTGAAAAGTTCACTATTTCGATAGAATTCCAAACTTTCTGGCTTATCCCAGTGACTATACGTGAAAAAAATATTTTCATTCTGTCTATCATTTAGAAAATCAACTCCCTGACAGCCTGGATAGGAGCGGATTTGATCTTTGTATTGGGTGACTAAGTCTATAAAATCCTGCCTATAATCGGGGCTGAAAGTTAATTTGACGATTCGTATCATTGTCCAGAATTATTTCAAATTTATTATTTTTCCATTTATTGATATTAAACAGTTTAGCCAAATTTCCGCCTATCATAAATAACTCTAAAAATCCTGTAGGATTGAACAAAGCTCCTATGCGATTCTGATTATAAGTAGTGGCATAGTTTGGAGACAATTGAAATATTTTGGAGCTGATAAAGGCGATATAAAAAGCCCGATTATCCAAATGTTGATAAAAAATTTCCTTTTGTACATTCAAAACCACATTGCCTACAGAATCCGTATGAATAACTCTGGTAATAATTTTATCGTCCAAAAGATGCAAATCAGTATTAAAAGGACGGGTCTGCACAAATTGATTCGTTTCTATTGCATCTCTAGGTATTTTATCTTCTAGCAAACTTTTTACTGTTTGAATCCATAATGACCAACCATCACTTCCATCATGGCTATTTTCGAGAAGAAAGACCTTAGCATTATAATCTATAAAATGTATTAATGATAACAATCCATTATTAGGAGCTAGAATGTATTGTTTGCCTATTTTTGCTATGAGTAGCTGTGAATTCTGAACAGCATATTTGTTATAAACAATATGAATCGCATCATCTGGAAATGTGTTCAATGCACCTAGAATTTGATATGCTATACTTTCTATATCATAGATTTCCTGATGATGAAAGAGATCTATAATTGGATTCTGAGGAAACTGACTAACAAACTTTGCTTTAAACTCTGCTAAGGAAAAATTATTATAACCTAAATCAGAAGTCAAAGTTATGAGAGACAAGGCAATTATATATTTTAAGTTATAGACTACTGGTTTGGTTAACTAGAATATGAATTCAATATTAATCAGGTTTGTATAGCTCCTAAAATATACTGATCAGGAATAGGAGCATGGTTGGCTGCTTCAATTCCTATGGAAACTACCTTTCTTGTTTCAGCAGGATCGATAATACCATCTGTCCATAGTCTAGCGGCAGCATAATAAGGGGTTGTTGTTCTATTGTATTGTTCTGTTATTTTCTCTAATAATTCTTTGTTCTTTTTTTCATCTATGTCCTCACCTTTTTTCTTTAAAGCTGCTACTTGTATTTGCAGCAAGGTATTCGCAGCCTGAGAACCTCCCATAACGGCCATTTTTCCTGTAGGCCATGAATAAATCAGTCTCGGGTCATAGGCTTTTCCGCACATAGCATAGTTACCTGCACCATAACTATTCCCAACAATAAAAGTAAATTTAGGTACAATTGAATTTGCCATAGCATTCACTAGTTTAGCACCATCTTTAATAATACCTCCATGTTCACTTCGTGAACCAACCATAAAACCTGTGACATCCTGCAAAAAGACTAGTGGAATTCTTTTTTGATTACAATTCATAATGAATCTAGCAGCTTTGTCTGCACTATCGCTATAAATAACCCCTCCGAACTGCATCTCTCCTTTTTTGCTTTTTACCACTTGTCTCTGATTGGCTACTATACCCACAGACCAGCCATCAATCCGAGCATAAGCGCAGACAATAGACTGACCATATAATCCTTTGTATTCATCAAATTCACCCTTGTCTACGATAGCTTTGATAAGTTCTCTAGTATCATAGGGTTTGGAATTATCCTCAGAAATGAGTTTATAGATATCATCCGCAGAGCCAAGCGGAGGTTGGGATTCTATTCGATCAAAACCTGTACAGGCCCTATGTCCCAATTTATCGACCAAATTTCTAATTTTTTGTAGGCAAGCTTGATCATTTTCCATTTTGTAGTCCGTTACACCGCTAATCTCACAATGAGTAGTTGCTCCACCTAAGGTTTCATTATCGATATCTTCACCAATGGCAGCTTTTACCAAGTAAGAACCCGCGAGAAAAATACTACCTGTTTTATCTACAATGAGCGATTCATCACTCATAATGGGGAGATAAGCACCTCCAGCTACACAGCTGCCCATAACGGCTGCTATTTGAGGGATACCCATAGCGCTCATCTTGGCATTGTTTCGAAACATGCGTCCGAAATGTTCTTTATCTGGAAAAATTTCATCCTGCATAGGAAGAAATACACCTGCACTGTCTACAAGATAAATAATGGGAATTCTATTCTCCATAGCTATTTCTTGAGCACGAAGATTTTTCTTAGCCGTAATAGGAAACCAAGCTCCAGCTTTGACCGTAGCGTCATTCGCTACTACGACAACTAATCTTTTCGACACATAGCCCATAACTACTACTACACCACCTGATGGACAACCACCCACTTCGTCATACATTTCATATCCCGCAAATTCGGCAATTTCTATAGAGTGGGCACCATTGTCAAGCAATGCCTGTATGCGTTCACGAGCTGTCAGCTTCCCTTGTTCATGTTGCTTTTCTATCGCTTTTTCACCACCCCCTAGATGAATCTTATTTCTCAATCGTTTTAACTGAGAAATCTTTAATTGCATACCATCGATGTTCTTATTCGCTTCTAGATTCATTAGTAATGTGTTATTTCTTTAGAATATTGAAAACTTAACTTAGAATGATTGTAAATTTTTTCATAATAAACTCTGTAAATTAAAAATACAGCGACATAGGCTCCCAGAATATCAATTGTATAATGTACATGCTGCACGAGAAGCAATATAGCTAAGGCTATAGAGCCAATAAGATAGCATATTCTTATCAACCTATTTGGCATGGCAAAATAAGCGCAAAAAACAGTGACCATATGTCCACTAAAAAATAAATCCTTTGTAATTTTAATACCTTCGTAGGTGCTAGAAGATAAAATAGGATCAGAAAATTCCTGATATAATAATGGAGGTTCCAAATTAATAAAACTCAAAAGAATAAATCGTATTAATAGACATGTAGCATAGAAAATAAAAAAACACACTAACATTCTTGGATAGGCTAACAAATACAGATAATTGAAAAAAATAATTGTATAAAGCAGAACGAAAATGTATACCGAAACATCCGCTGGTTTGAAAAAATCTAGCAAGACATCATAAAGTTGAATACCTGGAATCGTTTCATACACTACAAGATATTTCTTGAATAAAAAAGAAACGAAAAGAAAATAAACTATACAAAAAAATAACTCAATAAAATTTCCTCTCTTGGACAGAAATTTTTTCCAGTTAAACTTAAAATCAGAAAACCAATAGTCTATCGCTTCCATAATTATTTAATCCTATCGACAGCTTTTTGAGCAAAGCTAATTAAATAATTTTTATCAGACTCGGATATAGATGTTTCCTGAATAAAACTTAAAGCCTGCTGATAATAAGAATCTCTTTTTTTTACAACATAATCTTTAGCCCCTGAATCTTTAAAAATCTGGGTTATTTCTTCTACTTTAAATTGATTAAAATCAGTGGTTTGCGACCATTGCAGTAAAAGTTCTCTATGTGTTTTATGAGCATTTTGTAGCGCAAATATATAGAGCAAGGTCTTTTTATTATTACAGATATCGCCACCAATTCTTTTACCAACAGCTGCGCTCTCTCCGAAAGTATCTAAAAGGTCATCCTGAATTTGAAAAGCCATACCAATATTCAAACCGAACTGGTAAAATGCTTTCTGATCTGCTTCAGAAGCATCCGCTAGAATAGCCCCTATCTGCATACTTGTAGCCAATAAAACAGCTGTTTTATGCTCTATCATCATAAGGTATTCCGGCTCTAAAACATTGAATTCTGATTCAAAATTCATATCTAACTGCTGCCCAATACATATTTCCATAGCCGTTTTGTTATAAAGGCTATAGACTTTTAAAAAGTGTTCTTTGTTTTTAATATTCTCTAGTAACTTATAACTAAGGATAAGCAAGGCATCCCCAGAAAGTATAGCACTATTTTCTCCATATTTTTTATGCACAGTTGGGAATCCTCTGCGAGTATCAGACTTATCCATAATATCGTCATGCATCAAAGAGAAATTATGGAATAATTCAATAGCTAAAGCAGCGTAGAAATCGTCTTTATTGAGATTTTCAAAGCAAAGCTTAGATGCAAGAAGCATAACAGGTCGGACTCTTTTTGCTTCTAAATTGACAATATAATGATAAGGCTCATATAGTTCCTTAGGAGCAATCTTAGGCAAATCAGAAGCTATAAATTCTTCAAACTTCGTTTTTAAATCTTTAAATTTTTCCATTCTTACTAGATGCTAAAATTATATGAAATGACCTATCTGAGCCATTTTTTTACATTCGTTGACAAATGTGATGGACATCACGTATATTATCGAATAAAGATTATTATATTTGCCTAAATACATAAAAATCATGAGTCAGAAAAATGCAACGATTATCGGAGGTGGTTTAGTGGGTTCTTTACAGGCATGTTATCTTCAAAAAAGAGGTTATAAGGTCGATGTATATGAAAGCCGAGGTGACATGCGCAAAGTTGGTTATATCGGTGGGAGAAGTATCAATTTGGCGCTGAGTACAAGAGGTTGGACAGCTTTAGAGAAAATAGGGCTGGCAGAAGAAATAAATAAGATAGCGATACCTATGTATGGTCGAACTATTCATGGTATTGACGGCTCTATTAACTATCAACCCTACGGTAAAAAAAACCAAGCCATATATTCGGTATCGAGAGGTGAACTCAATCAGCGTATGGTAGAACTAGCGGATTCATTTCCTGAAGTTGATTTTCATTTTGATCATTTCTGTAAAAATGTGGATTTTAAATCCAATGAAATCACCTTTACAAATACGATAAATAATCAAGATATAAAGTTAAATACTGATTTTATTCTCGGCACTGATGGTGCATTTTCTAGAGTGAGACTCGCTATGCAAGCTCTTCCTAGATTTCAATACTCTCAATATTATATAGACTATGGATATAAAGAATTATTTATTCCATCAGGACCTGATGGTGAATTTTTATTGGATAAGAATTCACTTCATATATGGCCTAGAGGGAAGTTTATGCTTATAGCATTACCCAATATGGATGGAAGTTTTACGTGTACCCTTTTCGTTCCATTTGAAGGCGAAGCAGCCTTTGATGATTTAAAAGACGAAAACCAAGTCAAGGCCTATTTTGACAAATACTTTCCTGATGCAGTAAAACTAATGCCTTCACTTATTGAAGATTTCTTTAGAAATCCAACTTCTGCCCTTGTAACAGTTAGATGCTATCCATGGCATCATGAAAATGCAGTATTAATGGGCGATGCAGCGCATGCCGTAGTTCCATTCTTCGGTCAGGGTATGAATTGTGGTTTTGAAGATGTGAGAATCTTTGATGAATTGATGGATAAATTCGAGAATAAAGAAGAATTGTTTAGTGAATATTCTAAGATACGTAAAGAAAACGGAGATGCTATTGCACAAATGGCATTAGATAATTTTATAGAGATGAGCCATAAAGTGGGCATTCCTGAGTTTCTCGAAATGAAACACATAGAACATGAAATCATGGAAAACTCTTATTACAATTATACATCTATGTATCAATATGTTTCATTTTCAAATGAGCCATATTCCTACGCCTATCAGATAGGTAAAAAGCAATATGCAATGCTGGAAGCCATGTCTAAAGATAAAGATATTTATCAAAAAATAAAAGACAATAATATACAAGATTATTTTGATAAATTCTTAGTCTAGTTTTTATACATTTGCCCTTGAATCGAAAACACTGGGGCTTATGAATACTGAGAACTTAAAAAAACTCGTTCATGAATTGACTGATCTTATCTCAATAGAGAGAAAAGTCGTTTTCATTTTTATTTTTACTGCGGCATTGATAAAACTAATTTTCTGGGGATTAGAAATACACTATTTGTCAGAAAGTCAAGATTTGGTATTTACTCGCATTGATTCGAACAAAAAAATAGAAGCTGAGCGAAAGATAATTACAAATTTTAAAGGCAATTTGTTTGCATTTGATCCAGCTACAGTTAGCTATGAAGAACTCATTGAGTTGGGATTTAGTGACAAGGTAGCTCATATTTTAATAAACTACCGAACAAAAGGCGGTCAGTTTCGTGATAAATCAGATGTGAAGAAAATTTATGGAGTTACTCCAGAACTATACGCTAGAATTGAACCCTATATAGAAATAAGTCAAAGAGCAAATACTGGTTTTAAACATGAGTTTGCTAAGAAAGCGACTACCACATCATCTATTGACATTAATCTTGCTACCAAAGCAGAATGGAAGTCATTACCGGGTATTGGTGATTACCTTAGTCAAAAAATTGTAGAAAAAAGAAATGGACTAGGTGCTTTTGTAGATATAGAACAAATAGGTGAAATATACAAGTTTCCAGATTCTACTTTCCAAAAAATAAGACCTTTCCTTACCATAACCAAAGGTACAATCAAAAAAATCAATATTAACACAGCCAATGAAAGCGAACTGCGCCAGCACCCTTATATACTGCGATGGCAGGCTGACGACATACTTAAAAACAGACCCTTGTATGGATTAGATGATTTATATGAACTTAAAACCTATCGTGATAAGACTAAGAATAAGTTCGTAGGAGTATACTTTGAGTTTTGAGATTTATAATAATTTTATTTTTTCCTTATATAAAATGAGCCAGGCTCTCGGTTCTCATCCATAATAGGGCATACTTTTTTCAATTCATAAAAATAAAAGTGCTTTAAATAATTTAATGCTCCAATAATCTCCCATTCGCTATTATTAGAGAGAAATACTTCGAGCATATATTGTTCTCCAAATAATCTCACTTCCTCTAGTATCCATGATTCAGGGTAGTCAAATGGTGTAAATATGTCGTGAAAATGAACAATAACTCCACTTTTCAATCTTGGTAAAATATGCAGAAAATAGGTAATAACATCTCCTTGGGGTCTTATGACATGTGAACTATCTATAAATAAAATATCTCCAGATTCTAAGGTGTCAAATAGACTAAGGTCTAACAATTCAAGTCGCTCACGATATACCTTTTGTCCTAGATTCTCTAACCATGGTCTCTCAAATGGTTCAATACAAATATGTTCACAATGGAAATCTGGGTTCTCTTTCTTATTCTTCTGAATAGCTAGTTGAGTCAAATGTGTGCTATATCCGCAACCAACCTCAATAACTCGTTTCGGCTTGCATCTGCGAATCATACTATACCAGTATTCTGCATCACCTGAACCAAATGAAGCATTATTATAATAAAAACCTTCATTAGCAGTCTTTGGGATGTCTGTAACTTCATGTTTATAATCCAATTCATCTAACCACTGTAACTGAAATTCCGCATTCCAGTCAATATAAAGAGACCTTGGTTCACTTGAAGATTTATGCAAATACTTTTTTTGGAATAATGGGTCATAATAATGGTCAATAATTGGAAAAACTCCAAGTCTAACAAAAAGATTTCTTGTATTTGGAAAATTCTCTATTCGTTGATTGCGCAACCACCAAAGCCATTTACCTGCCAGCCAGCTTATCGGCAGCATAAATACATCAAGAAATGACCGTACTCGTTTTTTAATTTGTTCTTTTAGACTTTGCATACTGATTATGAAGTATTTAATCAAGACCCAAAATAGATTTTTTTATTTTCCTATAGGCAAAAAAAACTCCACCTCATATGGGTGGAGTTTGTATTTATAATAGAAGAAGATTTATTAAGATGCTTTCTTGGTCGTCAATTTCTTATCAAATTTCTTCTGGAACTTATCTATTCTACCAGCGGTATCGACAAATTTCATTTTACCTGTAAAAAATGGGTGTGACATATTCGAGATTTCAATAGGAATCATCGGATACTCGTTGCCATCTTCCCACTTAATAGTACCTTTGGATGGTGCACAAGATTTTGTGATAAATGAATAATCACACGAGAAGTCTTTAAATACGACTGTTCTATAATTTTCAGGGTGAATACCTTGTTTCATTTTTATACTGAGTTTATGAATTATTTTTTTTCGGAGTGCAAATATAGGGATTAATTAATAATTAGGAACGAATAATTGATAATTAAACAATGACTTATTGACTATCAATAATTTAGCAAACTATACAAATTTTCTCAAACTCATTACTATGCCCATATGCAGGGCTTCATGCACCTGATTGAAGCGAACGATGTCTTCAAAAGTTTTGAGTTCGAAATGGTAGCTCGTGGTATAAGGTTTTGGCAGATTTTCTGGAAAAATGCCTGGCTGAACATCCATGGCAATACACTCCAGCTGAGCTATTAGATTTCGTTTTAACTCATTTACCATAGCCTCATCCACCATAGAGGAAGGCTTAGTACCTTTGCGGTATTGGTCGATAAAATCGGCATCTAGTTTGGGGGTGAGACCATTCAATGAATAATATAAAATATCCATAGTGGCTACTATGTGTGCAATATTCCATATTACATTGTTATTAAATCCTATCGGAATTGCATTCAATTCAGCTATCGATGAGGACTCGAGAATAGCGAGGAAATTTTTTCTCGTTTGCAGGGCAAGAGGCAAACTATCTTGAAAGATATTAACCATTTGCAGTTTGAGCAAGCTTGGTTAAGCCTTGGAGCAGTAGAAGTCCATCCGTATTGCCAAGTTGAGCCTCAGCAGCACGCTCTGGGTGTGGCATCATGCCAAAAACATTTCCAGTTTTATTCATAATACCAGCAATACTATCCAGCGAACCATTAAAATTGGTTTCATCATTGACATTTCCCATTGCATCGCAGTATTGGAATAAGATTTGATTATTTCGCTTTAATTCTGACAAGGTTGCCTCATCACAGTGGTATCTCCCTTCGGCATGAGCTACAGGAATGCTCAATACTTGATTGACAGTTAATAGTTGGGTATATTGACTTGAGTTTTGAGTTACTTTGATAAATTGATTGCTACAATGAAATTTTTGATTTTTATTTCTCAATAAAACACCTGGTAAAAGTCCTGATTCGCATAGGATTTGAAAACCATTGCAAATCCCCAAAACACGCCCACCATTATTGGCAAATTTTATCACCTCTTCCATTATCGGTGAAAAACGAGCAATAGCGCCTGTTCGCAAATAATCTCCAAAGGAGAAACCTCCCGGCAGCACGATACAATCCTCCTTTGTAAATGCTGACAAATCGGTGTCCTTGTGCCAAAGGGTAAAGACTTCCTTACCTAGCACTTGACCACAAACATGGATCATATCTCTATCACAATTACTTCCCGGGAAAACGACTACTCCAAATTTCATTTTTGAATTTTAAAAGTACAAAGATAAGGATTTGCAGCCAAGAACTTGTGCTGATTTTTTCGTCAGCATTCGCGAATTAATTTGGAATCTAACCGCAGAGTCGCGGAGAACATCAGGTGGCAACACCTGACGGGGCGAGAGAACTAGTGATTATTTTGCAAATCTAAAGGCGAAGTCTCTCGTCTTCGTCGCCGTATATCGTAATTTCTGATCTCAACTCCTATATTCATTTATCACAAATATAGCTTTTATTTTATCATTTTCAAATTGGTTAATTTTCAAATTATCATATTGTCAAATCGTCTCATCATCACATCAAATTATTCCATATCTCCCCGCTCGGCGTAGTCTCAGACTACGTCGCGGTGTACTGAAATCTCTGATTTCATGCTTTTTATTCATTGCAACACAAATATAGCTTTTTTATTTTGTCAATTACAAATTTACTAACACTTCGACGAAGTCACAGACATTCGCCGAACGCTGCACGAATTCGACTATAGACTACGGCGAACAGAGGCAAAGGCGCAGAGGGCGCAAAGTAAAGTTCATTTATATTCTTAGCTTAGTCTCTCGCAGAGAACCCCGCTCGGCGTAGTCTCAGACTACGTCGCGGTGTACTGAAATCTCTGATTTCATGCTTTTTATTCATTGCAACACAAATATTGCTTTTTTATTTTGTAAATTACAAATTTACTAACACTTCGACGAAGTCACAGACATTCGCCGAACGCTGCACGAATTCGACTATAGACTACGGCGAACAGAGTAACTTTCATATGATTCATTTTAACCCACGTTAGTCGCAGTCTCTTGACTGCGCCGCTGTGTATGGAAATCTCTTAACTTATGTTCATTTATCACAAATATAGCTTTTATTTTGCCATTTTCAAATTTTCACATTATCAAATCATCTCATCATCACATTTCATCTCCTATATACATTTATCAAAAAATAGTCTTTATTTTGCCATTTTCAAATTGATAAATTTTCAAATTATCACATTATCATATCGTCTCATCATCACATCAAATTATTCCATAGCTCCCAAGACAAATCTGCCTGCTTGTGCAGCATAGGCAATCCATTCAGTATCATACAACCCTGCTCGTCTGCTTTTTCTAGAAATTTTGTAATCATAGGATTGTAAATCAAATCAACAAACAAGCTATCATCAAAGGCAGTAGAATAATTTAATGCTGGATAATCAGCCACGTCTGGATACATACCTATCGGTGTGGTATTGACTACGAGGGAATAGGCACTCAAATCTAAATCTTCTATGTTTGTCCAAGGAAGATCCGTATTGTCTCGAGAAATTATATTTACAGGCATTTTCAAGAGTTGTTGGATCGCATAAACTACTGCCAAACTCGCACCACCATTTCCTAAAATCAAGGCGTTTCTATTTCTCGAAAATCCTTTTTTATGCACCGCATGATAAAATCCTTGAAAATCGGTATTGTATCCGTAAGCCTTACCATTTCTCATAGCTATACAGTTGATAGCGCTTATATTTTTAGCATGAATGTCTAACTCATCCATGATATTCAAAAGAGTTTTTTTGTATGGAATAGTGATATTAAAGCCATCGAATTGATTTTTTAAATCATTCCAAGAATTAATTAAAGCTTGTTCTGATTCAAATTCTAAATTTTCATAGCTATGCGATAAACTTTCTCGTTGAAATTTTGATTGGAAATATCCCTGTGAGAAAGAGTGTGAGAGGCTTTTACCTATAAGTGCAAATTTCATACTATACTTTTCAAAAGATACCCAAATGTATAAAAATTAAACCACATAGAGACATAGATTTTTATAAGTATTATGACAAATATTTTTAGAATAATATAAATGAACATAGGGTGCTAAAGCACACTCACAATAGCATTAACTCTATGTTAAAGCGGTTTATCGCCTATGTCTAACTTACACTTCTATGTGCCTATGTGGTTTTAAATTTGATTTAGCTATTAGGTGAAAGTTAAAGAATAGATTATTTTGTTAACTAATTATTCAAACTCTGGCGGTGTGCCACGAGGCTACACCATGGACAATGAACTTTCTGGCAGCAATTAAATTCTTTATTTTGTATCTTTCCATAACTTGACAATATGAGATTTTGCATATATTTCTCATCTTCAAGACTAGGTGTAAATGTAAAAGAATTTATCTTGTTATCTTCTGGTATGATAAATACATATTGAACATCACCGATAGCTATATTGGGATAATTAGCCTTGACTAACATGGTATAAATAACGGCCTGCCGCCAATAATTGCCGCCGTATAGCTCATCGGTAGTTGCATCTTCGTCCAAAATAATTTCCTCATTAAACGGTAATAGCTTTTTGTTTTTTTTCGCATTGGATATTTTTCCAGTTTTATAATCTATAATGCGAATACTATTATCTTGAAATACCAACTTGTCTATTTTTCCAGTAAATACAGAATCTCCGACTTTCATATTCAAGTCTTTTTCTAATTCATACTGTGCATATTTATTTTCCTTTAAATATTCTTCGTATAAAATAGGAAGATTTGTTTTCAGCGCTTGTTGAACATTCTTAAATTCGATCTCTGTCATATCGTTTTTGTACCTATAAAGCTCTGTATTACCTATTTCATTAAGTTGTTCTAAACTATGCTGCTCCGAATTTTCCAAACAGTGATTATCGAAAATCTCTAGTAAGCTATGATAGAAGCTACCCATGCTCATTTGAAAACTAGTTTCGGCAGGTACACTGATCATTTTCTCCATATAAAATTTTCGTGGACACTCCAGATAGGTGTTGAGCGTAGAATGACTCAACTGGAAGTCATTCAATCGCTGCTGGACAAAATCATTTTCAAATAAAGACTCCTCTTGCAGAGCCAATCGTGTGATATTAAGACATTCAAACCGAGTATAATCCTGCTCGGTCAAGCGATATTGACTCGAAATAACTGGCGCTGCAATGTCTGGCGTTGCTTTACGAATCGCCTCTGATATTGGATTTAATTCTCCTTTAAATTTATTTTTCGTTTTACCAGTTTCGTCGGTTATAGTATCGGTTAGAAAGAGCTTCTTTTTGGCGCGTGTCATAGCCACATAGAGCAGACGACGCTTTTCTTCTTCATTTCGTTTTTTATCCTCATCATCAGTCATAGATTTTGATAACAAATCTTCGGGAACATAAAGTGCTTCATTATTACGGTCTGCATGGCGTCCTGCTTTATATACAAATACATAGTCAAATTCAAGCCCCTTGCTCTTATGGTATGTCATGAGTTGAATACAATTTTCACTCTGAAATCGTTTGACATAAGGAATAGCTATTGCCTCTCGCTGATAGGCTTCTAGCCTTATTATAACATCTTGTATTTTTGGATATTCGATAGTGGCTGCATAATCTCTGATAAACTGGTCTAAGACCTCTATTTTTTGAAGAATATCCATACGAGCATCTTGTCTTAGAGCCCATTCTTTGATATGAAAACTATCTAAAACATAGTGGAAAAATCTGCTAGGAGTCTGTAAATTCAATTTCTTGACACAGTCTATATATGTGACTATGGTTTCTTTTATTTTATCCTCTCGGTCATAGTTTTCTAGAAATTGCAGAAAATCGAGAGGTGCTTTGATGCGAAGTTCTTTTATGTCAGTCCAAAATTTACTAATATCATATAGAGAAATATTCAACCATGGGTGCAATAGTAATTCACCAAAAGCCTCTGGGGATAAGACTTTTCTATTGGCAAAGTCTTGAATGAACTGCATGATTTGTATATAGGAGAGTACCAGACGGTCTTCTAATATATTGTCATCCTTGCTCAGTTCAAATGGATAGTTCATTTCCAATAAGTACTTTGAAAATTCAATCATCTGTGAATTTGTAGGAAACAATGCAGCTATACTATCGTAAGAATTCCCCGCAAGAATGAGTTTTTCGATCTCAAGAGCGATTGGTAAATATTCATCTTTTTTATCACTTACCTCTATAATTTCGACAGATTCAATTGACTTTTTATATTGCGGATGTTCTGCTTTCAGAATTTTATGTATCGTTTTTCCTTCTACGAGGTGGGTTATTCGTTCCGTGTTATTCTCAATCAAAACGCGCGAGGCCTCGAGTATGATAGGTGTCGAACGATAATTTTTTTCCAATACCACAATACGCTCTAGCTGCTCCTCTGTGCTTCTTGCAGCGAGATATCGCTTATGAAAATCAAAAATATTGTGCAAATTAGCCCCTTGAAATCGGTATATGGACTGGTCTTCGTCACCTACTACCATGATATTGGGTTCGTCATTGTCTCTGCACAACTGATGTATCAATTCTAACTGCGCACCGCTCGTATCCTGAAATTCATCGACCATAATGACCTGATACTGCTCTTGCAGATCCATTCTAAGGTTTTCTTCATGTTCCATGAAATGCAAGGCATTTAGCAACATATCATCATAATCCATGAGTTTTTTGGTTTTTACTATTTCAGTGTATTTTTTATACAATTCAATAGACTGAATACTCTTGGTTATCTTATGTTCATATTTATCCCATTTTGACTGGTAGAAATCCCCTTTATTGAAGTCTCCAGATTTCTTCTTATAAATAAATTCATCAGAATCTCTCTTGAATTTCATTTCATCGTTTAGTCCACGTATGAGTTCATCAGGATTATACTTCTCCTTTTTTATTTGAGAAATTGCGCCTAAAACGAAGCTAATACTGCTATCTACGCTCGAAACACCTTTTTTCAGTGGGGTATTAAATTCCACATCTTCCAAAAGTTCTCTGACTAATATCTTTTTGTCAATATCATCAATAAATTGAAAATTTTCCACTTCGTGATATCGGCTATATCGCTGCAGTATCTTCTCCGCAAAGCTATGAAAAGTATAGACTTCTACATCATTTCCAGCGGCACCTATGAGCTCCACCAACCGTTGCTTCATAGCAGCCACACCGCTGGTAGTATAAGTGAGACATAAAATGTTAAAAGGTCGAAAATCAGTTTGGCTCAGGATATGCCCTACCCGTGTGGAAAGCAATTGAGTCTTGCCCGTTCCTGGACCCGCTATGACCATAAGAGGTCCATAAATGGTATCTACAGCCTGCTTTTGTTTCTCATTGAGTCCTAGATAGGCTTTGGTGTATTTTTCAGGGTTCATGTGGGTTGTTTTGGGGCAATAGTATGAAAAAGAAAAGACAATAAATGTCGTTTAGCAAATTAAATTACTAATTTACATTGGCTAATCCAATTTCTTCCTCTTCTCCACCACTTCGTCATTCAACTTTTGCTTATAGTCCATTAACTTTTTAGATACACTTTCTTCCGAAGTTCCTAAAATCTGTGCAGCGAGTATGCCGGCATTTTTAGCGGCATTGAGTGCTACGGTGGCTACTGGCACGCCATTCGGCATTTGAAGAATAGACAGAACACTATCCCATCCATCGATTGAATTGGAAGACTTTACTGGCACACCTATCACTGGAAGATGAGTTAAAGAAGCTACCATACCTGGCAAATGTGCTGCACCGCCAGCTCCTGCTATAATAACTGCTATTCCATTTTTAGATGAATTTTTGGCAAAATCAAACATATATTCGGGTGTGCGATGCGCGGAAACAATATCTACTATGTTAGGAATTCCAAACTGATTGAGCATATCGACTGCATCTTGCATCACTTTCATATCACTATCACTTCCCATTATGACGGCTACTTTCTTCATCCAAATTTTCGTTTTAGTTTAAGACTTTATCTTTATATTTTCTTTAATCCATTGTAGTTGAGCTATCAACTTGCTTTTATTCGTATTTAGTACTGTAATATGTCCCATTTTTCTCCCTGGTTTAGTTTCTTTTTTTCCATATAAATGCAAATGCGCATCACCATGCTCATGCAATAGCTGTAAATTTTCGACATAAGGTGTACCAACGTATTGTTCCTCACCTATGAGATTAACCATACCAGCATAGCCTTTCATGGTAATTTCTGGTATAGGTAAGCCTAATAGAATTCGCAACTGGGCTTGATATTGAGAAATATTGCAACCTTCAATGGTATAATGAGCACTATTATGAGCTCTAGGTGCAATTTCATTGACGAGAACCTCTCCCCTTTTAGTAAGAAAAAACTCTACAGAAAAAAGTCCAGGACTATTTAAAGCCTTGGCAAGCTTCATAGCTATGGTATTTACTTTTTTGATTGTTTTTTCATCTATATTTGCTGGTGCAATGAGATAATCAACCAAATTCAACTTAGGGTCAAAGACCATTTCACATATAGGAAATAAATGAGCTTTGCCATTCTGTTCTATTGCAATAGTAATAGCAAGTTCCTTTTCGATATCGACCAATTTTTCCATAAGTGAAGGAACCATAAGTTGACCGCTAAGTTTCGATTCATTATGAATAACCATAACGCCCTTACCATCATAACCATCAACCTGAGACTTTTGAACAAAAGGGTACCATTCCTTAGCAAGTTCCTGAGATATTGATTTAGATTCAACTACCACAAATTCAGAAGTAGGGATATCATTCTCTTTCAAAAAGCTTTTTTGAAAAGCCTTATTTTGAATCATTTTTATGACATCAACACTTGGAATCACTATTTTGTCATACTTGGATAACTGCTCCAAGGCATCGGTATTGATATGTTCAATTTCTATAGTTAAGACATCCTTATCCTTTCCAAATTGAATAACAGCATTGGCATCTTTATAACTTCCATGAGTGAAATTTCCTTTAAATATACTGCATGGCGCTTTGATATCATTATCTAGAAAACAAAGATCAACTCCAAAAGGCAAAGATGCTTCTTGCAGCATTCTTCCAAGTTGCCCCCCGCCGAGCACTCCAATTTTTCTCCCTAAATCAATTTTCTTTTTTACCATATTCTTAAGCAAAAATATTAAATTAAAACTGAAGGTCTAAAGGATTCCTAAAAATGTGGAAAACATTTATACTGCTTGATAAATTTAGCTAAATATAACAATAATATTGATTTGCAATTAGCTAGTTTTGCAGATATTTAAGCTTTGGCATCAAATAATAATTACATAATATACAATACATTGGAAGCTAATCAGTTTCTAAAAAATATACTTTTGATTGCTATCGGTATACTTTTAGGTTTTTTATTTATTCGTACCACCTTACCTAACACAAAATCCCAAAATAAGTTTGATGAGTTGCTAGAAATTATCAATAAAAACTACGTAGATTCTATAGATTATAATGCGATTGAAAGTAAAGCTGTCAATCATTTATTAAATAGTCTAGACCCTCATTCTGTTTATATTTCCAGAGAGGATATACAAGCAGCGAATGAACCTTTAGTCGGATCATTTTCAGGAATTGGAGTTGAGTTTTACATAGTACAGGATACCATTATTGTTGTATCACCTATTTCAGGAGGTCCATCTGAAATGGCGGGCATTAAATCTGGAGATAAGATAGTTAAAATTAATGACACCAATGTAGCCGGTGTAAAAATTACTAATTTAGATGTTTTCAAAAAACTTCGCGGAGTGAAAGGAAGCTCGGTAAAACTTACTATCCAAAGAAATAATAGTTTACTGCCAGCCATAGTTCTAAAAAGAGATGATATAAAGGTAAATAGTGTAGAACAAGGAATATTGATTGATTCTTTGACTGGTTTTATAAAGATTAATTCATTTGGTGAGAACACTTATGATGAATTCTACACCCAGCTAGATGAGCTCAATAAGAAAAAAATTCAAAACTTGGTGATCGATCTTAGGCAAAATACAGGAGGCTTCTTAGAAATTGCTGTGCGCATTCTAGACGAATTGATTCCGAATAAAGAACTTCTTGTTTACACAAATGGATTAAAATATAAAAGGGAAGATTTTTATAGTGGTAAGCCTGGAATATTTGAAAAAGGTAAAGTCGCGGTGCTTATAGATGAGGGTTCAGCTAGTGCCTCCGAAATCTTAGCTGGTGCTATACAAGATTTAGATCGAGGAATTGTAATTGGAAGAAGAAGTTTTGGTAAAGGGCTGGTTCAAAATCAAATAGAACTTAGTGATGGCAGTGCTGTAAGGCTTACGGTCGCTAAATATTTTACCCCATCAGGTCGCAACATTCAAAAGCCATATAAACAAATAGAAAACTATGAAGAGGAAGTTTATGAACGCTATAAAAATGGAGAGTTTTTTCATGAAAAGAATCAGATAACAACGGATACAATTACTTATCTTACAAAAAAAGGTAGAAAGATGAAAGGTGGAGGTGGCATTAGCCCTGATATTTTTGTTCCTTTAGACACTAATTATGATTTTAATAGCCTAGCTGCTCTCAGGAGCTATGTTCCAGATTTTGTATATTCAAACTATGAGAGACTTAGTAGAGAATTTCAGGGCTATAAAACTATTCTAGATTTCCAAAAAAACTACCAACTAAGCACCTCCGTTCTGTCTGAATTTTATATTTATGCTAAGAAAAATGGTGCTAAGTGGAATGAAACTACAAAATTAAGTTATGAAGCTAAATTGAAAAACCAACTGAAAGCATTTATAGCCAAACAATATTTCAAAAATGAGGGCTACCAAAACATAATAAATGAATCTGACCCTATCATCCTTCGCACAAGACAATATTTCAACACATCAAAATAATCATATGCAGTTTCATAAACTCAAAGTAGCAAATACTCAGCAGTTAACTCCTTTATCCAAAAAAATTACCTTCGATCTACCAAACGATTTGAAAACATCCTATTCCTTCAAATCAGGACAATATGTCAGTATAGAATTAAATATTGATGGTAATGTATTGAGGCGCTCCTATTCTATATGTTCACCTAGCTCGGTGAAAGATTCATTCTCTATAGGCGTTAAAGAAATAATAGATGGTTATGGTAGTAAATTCTTAAATCAGTCTATCAAAGCTGGAGATATTTTAGAAGTTTCCTTACCTGAAGGAGGCTTTCTTTTAAATGAAATTTCCAAGGATTATCAATATGTTTTTGTGGCTGGGGGTAGCGGCATTACACCTGTATTATCTATGCTTCACGAATTGTTGAGTCACACAACAAGTGCTGTATTTCTAAAGTATAGTACCTTATCAAAGGAAGAAACCATGTTTTATGATGAACTTAAAGAACTTGAAGCAAAAAATCCAAATCTAAAGATTGATTTCTTATTTACAAATGGAGAAAACATATTAAACGAGCAAAATCTTGCTCAATGGATTAAGTCGCTTCCAGTTACGAACTATAATGTTTGGGTTTGCGGTCCTGCTGGAATTATTTCTGCTACAGAAAAAGCTTGTCAAATTATTGGGCTGAGTCCAGAGAAATTCCATAGAGAGTATTTTACTGCCAAAAGTGCAGAAGATATGCAATCTGCCAGTGTAGGTAGTTCGAATGATGCACCACTCTCTCCCGGAGAGGCTGCTGAGGTTGAAATTAAATATGAAGGCAAAAAATTAAAGTTTACTTGTCAGTATAATGAGACCATATTAGATGCAGCATTAAATGCGGGAGGTGACCCACCTTATTCATGCTTAGTAGCTGCTTGCAGTACCTGCAGAGCCATGATTAAAACCGGCAATATAGAAATGAAAGACCGTGATGCACTATCAGATAAGGATATTGCAAAAGGTTTTGTATTAACTTGTCAATCTATGCCAAGAAGTAAAAAAGTAATTTTGGATTACGATGAGTAAAAGCTAGTTTGGAATAAAATATAAAATGTAAAAATGTTAGCAGGAAAAAAAGCACAAGAGTCCTATTCTCAAATGATGGAAATCGTTCTACCGAATGATACCAATACCATACACAATCTTAGAGGTGGTAAAATTTTACATTGGATGGATATCTGCAGTGCGGTAAGTGCTGGTAGACACGCAGAGGCCGTTGTTGTGACGGTGACAGTAGATCAGGTAAGCTTTGAAAACCCTATTAAAATGGGAGATGTGGTCACCATAATGAGCAAAGTTACGCGTGCATTTTCTACATCTATGGAGGTGAAAATTGAGGTATGGGCAGAAAATCTACCAACTAAAAACAAATATAAATGTAATTCAGCTTATTACTCTTTTGTAGCTTTAGATAGTAACGGCAAACCTAAGAAAGTAGCACCACTGATTCCTGAAACTGAGGAAGAAAAGGCTGATTATGACTCTGCACAGCAGCGGCGTGAAATTCGTTTATTTATGGCAGGGAAACTTAAAATAGCAGACGCCCCCGCATTAAAAGAGTTGTTTAAATAAAAGCTATTTGTTATTATTCGATAGTCTTTACAGCAGAATATCTTCTACTGACCTCTTGCCAATTTATTACATTCCAAATTGATGATAAATAATCTCCGCGTTTGTTTTGATATTTGAGATAATAAGCATGTTCCCACACATCTATCCCTAATATGGGTGTACCTTTTTTGTCAGCAATATCCATCAAAGGATTGTCTTGATTAGGTGTAGATGAAATAAAAAGTTCATTTTCTTTACTAACAGATAACCAAGCCCAACCAGAGCCAAACTGCTTGCTCGCTGCTTGATTCATTAGTATTTTTAAACTATCTAAACTCCCAAATTGTTTAACTATCGCATCAAGAAGCGCTTTGCTAGGTTTCGTGTCATTATCAGGTGTCAAAATAGACCAAAATAAGCTATGGTTATAATGGCCACCTGCATTGTTTCTGACCACCATAGGATAATTCGAAATAGTTTTCAGCATATCTTCCAATCCTTTTTTAACGGAATCTTTTTCTATGGCCTTATTTAAATTAGAAATGTAGGCTTGATGATGTTTTGTATGGTGAATAAACATCGTTTGAGAATCTAAATATGGCTCTAATGCTGAATAGGCATAGGGTAGGTTAGGCAAGGAAAATTGACCATATAGTGGATTATAAAAGAATGATAGTATACATATGGCAAGAAGTAAATTGAATCTATTTATCATTGGTTAAGTTAATTTTTAGGCAAATTTAGCGTAATAATTTTCAAAGTAATTTTCATTTACACATGCTTGCTATACTTAAACCTATTATGAGAAAGCAGCCATATGCTAGGGTTTTCTAAAATATTCGCCTCTAGCATTTTAAACTGCTTTTCCGTGAGGTCAAAAGGTATTTCTTTATCGTAAGATAATTCAATTAACTCTATTTCATAGTTTTCTTTCTTGGTTACATAAAGAAAATAAGCTTTTTGGGATTGAGATTTTACAAATTTTTCTGCCCCAGAAATTACAGGAACCTTCTGTCCGAAAAAACTAAGCCAAAGCTGATGGTCAGGATCACCAGGGTTTTGATCTATAGCAAATAAATTGATGGCTGCGGGTTTAACTCTTTGAAGACGATATAGGTCCAATGTAGATTTAGTAGATACTAGTGTATTGCCGGTTCTTTCACGAAGATATGATAGCGAAGCATTCAGCATTTTATTTTTTATAGGAGTATATAAGATAGGGACTCTGAATTGAGGCGTAAATTTTCCTGCCCATTGACAGAATAACTCCCAATTGCCTATATGAGATAATAATATAGAAATATTGTCTCCGGATTTAAAAATTTGATCAATTAAATCAGGATTCTTAAAACTAACTTTATGATCGAGCTCCTCTCTTGTTGCTTTATAACACCAAAGTGTTTCTACGATTAAATCGGCGAGATGATTATAATAAGATTTTTTATACTTTTCAATCTCTTCTATTTTGATATGGGGTAATATTATCTTTAAATTTTTAATCACAATTTGAGTTCTATATCCTATTATGTAAAATAAGATGAGATATATCGAACGTCTTAAAACACCTCCAAAGCCTAATCTTTCAAGATAGTAAACGATAAAAATTATTGAAGATAAAAGATAGCTCATAATTACTATCAATTAGCTATGTAATATGCTGCGACTAATATTTTCTAATTCCTTTTTAGCAATAGTTCCTACGCATTGACCCTTAAAAAAAACTATGATATGATTTTCGACAGAATTTAATTTAATTCTACCTTGAAAAATACCCTGATTTGTTGATTGAAAAAATGAAGTCAAAACTTTAGCTTCTTCTTTTCTACAGGCTAATTCCTCTTTATTCAAATAGATAATGAACCTTAATCTTTTATTATATAATTCTAATCCAAAACTATATCCATCCGAGCAAGAAATACTGCTAAGTAACATGATTTTATTTCTTAACCAATTTAGATTTTAAAGTTGATGGTAATCCGTTCTTATTTAATAATATAGCCGTCGTCTTATACAACAAATAGGCCTTAGTTACATAAATATAGCCTTTATGGTCATTTTTATCACCCCAAGAGTTTTTTACGATATAATATTCTCTTCCTGTCTGATCCTTTGCTAATCCAGTAATATGCATACCGTGGTCATCGGTTGTTTCGTAATTATCATAAGCTTTTTGACGCATTTCAGCCGTAATAGCCAGCTCTGGCTTGGGTCCATCAAATACTTTTTTCATTTTGTTTTGATAATCATCGTCCCTATAATCCTCAGGAAGGCTATCTGGCACTATCGCTACCCCATTTTTCCAACTAAATCCTTTTTCACTCACATCAGATGCCCATGCTACTGAATAGCCATTTTTCAAAGCGTTATCAATAATTTCAGTGAGTTCATTCATTTTGACATTCCACACTTTATCGAAACTCCAATTGTCAGGTACTAATAAAATGGATTCTTCATAGTATGGAACATGAGTAAAGCTAGAAATCTCAATATAATCGTCTGCCTTAATACCTAAATAGTTATCTGCAAAAGATTTTGGAGTATATTTTTTACCTTCATATTCAAATTCTGAAGGAGGAGTACCCAAATAGGAGTCTACAAGATTGATGAAATTTTTCTTCCATAAAGGTGAAATTTTACCACTTTTATTACTAATAATACCTTTTAAATAGCCTTCTAAAACGGCCATCATCTCACCGAAGTTATTTATTTTACTATCATATTGAATACCTGAATAGACAGACTGAGGTAAAGCTCCATATTTTCTATACATATTCATAACATCATGAAAAGCGCCACCTTCGCCCCATCCAAGATGACCATGCAGTCGCACATAAGTCTCAGCTTTATCTATTAAGGCACAACGTACTGCAAAAATATCAGCAAGGTCAATAGGTTGTCCCTTCATCTTTATATATTCACTCTCCAAAAATGAGTTAGCACTATAGCTCCAGCAGGTTCCGGATTTACCCTGTGCCTTTACCGAAGTTTTTTCGATATCATATATAGTAGTAAACTGGAATTTTTTCTTAGCACTATCTGATTTATTCTTCTCGAGTGCATTGATAAGGTTATCCTGTGCCATTGCAGAGAAAAAGGTCACAAGTACAAGTAATGATAAAGCTAATTTCTTCATTAATAAAATTTAAAAGGACAAATTTATATAAATCAAAAATTTAGAACCAATAAATTGAGTTAATAGCAGGAAAAGCTATCATAGGGCTAATCTGTAAGTATTAAATCCAAAGGGATATCATGCTGTTCTTGAGACAATTCATCACATTTTTGAAAGGAATAAAACAAACCGAGTTTATGGACTTTCGGGTGTAGTTTTAGAAAATGATCATAGTATCCTCCTCCATAGCCTAGTCTATAATTTTGAGAATTATATGCTAGCCCGGGCACGATAATAAGATCGTATGACCCATGAAATTCCTCTCCACTGGCAGGAAATTGAGTATTAAAGAACCCATTCTTAAGTTCAGTTAAAGAGTTTAAAATCCAATTTTTTAGCATGGGTTTCTTGAGAGTCTCAGGGCAAACAACGGTGATATCATTATCCAGCAGAAATTGTATAGTAGGACACAGGTTGATCTCAGAACCTATAGGCAAATAGCAATGCACTACTTTTGGCTTGAATTTAAAAATAAAGCTTTGGAGTTTATGATTCAATTCATGGTCTAGAGCCTGTTTATGAGACGGCTCTAGTCCATTCCTGAGATTCTGGAACCTTCTGCGCAACTCATTTTTATTACTTTGTATATCCACAAATAAACATATCTTGTGTCGTATCTCAGCTATTTTGCATAGTCGCTAGCTTCTTGTTATCTAATAAAACTTCTGCTAATGACACGGCTTGCTGTCTTAACTCGTTGACAGCCGTAGATTCCCATAGTTCACCTTTTAGATTGGAGCCCAGTGTAAATAAGTTCGTGTGTTCTGTGCCATTTGGATAGCGAACTCTATAGTTTTCTGTATTCGTTCTAATTCCCAATTTCAATTCATCTTGACTGATAAGCTTGTCATGTATTACCTGACTCAGGAAGGTATCTTCTAGCTTACTGAAATCAGTTTCAGGTCCCGTACAATTGATAACTCTGGACACTTGGATGGTCTCTACGTCTTTTGTTTTCTTATTAAAGTATTTGACGTTGATGATTCCTGCTTGTTCTGTAATGTCTATAATTCTCCCAGACTGAATATGGAGCATACCTTCTATGCGCTTTCGCATAATTTTATCATAAATATGCAATGGTATTCGGTGGCGTGCGACTCCGAATAAGTGTCTCCACCGCTCCATGAAATGTTTTTTGTCCTCGGCAGTAAAATGAGACCATAGCTTCTGAGTCAAGGGTCTCAAAGCATCAATGATAGGTTCGGCTGAAATACCAAATTTTCGGACAATTCGAATATGTTTTAATATAATCGAAGCTAATTCATCTGGTTTCATTCCGGGTTTTATTTCTTCTATGTGATTCTTATATACCACGCCACTGTGTCTATGCGGCAAAATATTGAATCCATTGGGTGACAAGGAAAAAATTTCACCAGAATAGTTTTGTTCTTCGAGTCCTAGAATCGTATCGACCATAGTCAATCCATTTCCTAAAATAAGAATAGGTAAATTACCGAATGGCGGTTTTACAGATTCAATACTCCATGGATTTTGAAAGTAATTTTTACTTTTGAAAAAACCAATATTAGCGATACCAGGGTTCTTCGGTATTTGATTTCCAGTAGCTATAACGCACTGATCTATCACTATACTTGGTATATGGTGGAAATCAAGTTGAATTTTTTGATTATCTATAAGGTTTAAATGGGAAACAGTATCTGTTAACTCTACCACCTCTATGCCTTTTTCTGAGGCTATTTTAAGGTGATTTTGCCATAAATGTACGAGGTAGTCACCATACAATTTACGTGATATAAATGAATTGGAAACTATGTTTCTATCTATAAATTTGAACTCTTCCTTATCCATTAGCCAATCTAAAAAATGATCGGGCTGGTCAGGAAATGCACTCATTTTACCTGCTATGACATTCAGAATATGCCTGCTACTATATGGCTGGTATGCGACACCTCTAGCGAAACTATTTTTGTCCCCGATAATATAAATTGATAGCGGTGCCGGAGCCTTTCGAATCAATTGAATGGCGGTCATAATACCTGCAAAACCACTGCCAATTATACCTATAGATTGCATGTTCAATATTTTATAATGCAAAACTACTCAAATGGCTCCAATTCTTTATGACTTCCGTCACAAAATGGTTGTTTTTGAGATTTTCCGCACCGGCAGAATGAAGCCGCAGATTCTTTGACAATGATTTCTCCTTGTACATCGATTTCCATTTTCTCAGTTAATACTCGTAGTGGTCCATTTTTTCTCACTTCGATTTGTACGCTTGATTCTTGATTTTCCATTTTTACTTAAAGAGTTTAGGGTTGAGAGTTTAGAGGTTTAGGGTTGAGAAGTTTAATGAATTCTCTTGTATATTATAAACTATCTACTAAAAATCAATCACTGACCACTGATTACTGACTACCATCACCTATTTCATCACCAATTCTTCCAATACATTCAGAGGGACAGCACCATTCATTAGAACTATGTCATGAAATTTTCGTATGTCGTAATTTGCACCATGTTTTTGTTTATATTTTTCACGCAAATCTAAAATTTTATTCATCCCTATTTTATAGCCTGTTGCTTGCCCTGGCCAAAGGAAATATCGCTCTATTTCTTTATGAATATCTCCTTCGGCATTGGCGGTGTTTTTCATAAAATAATCGATGGCTTGCTCTTTAGTCCATTGCTTATAATGAATTCCTACATCTACCACCAAACGCGCTGCGCGGAATATTTCCATACTTAAGCGACCAAAATCGGAATATGGGTCCGTATAGAAACCCAGTTCTTTGTTCAATTTTTCTGAATATAAAGCCCAGCCTTCGATATAAGCAGTGTTTCCGCCATGTTTACGAAAATCGGGGATACTGGTCAGCTCTTGAGCAATAGCTATTTGCATATGATGGCCAGGAATAGCTTCATGTGCAGTAAGTGCTTCGAGTTGATATTTAGGATTATCACCCATATTATAGAGATTGACGTAGTAGTGTCCTGGTCTTTTACCATCGAGAGTTGGATTTTCATAGAAAGCCCCACCTACCGATTTCTCTCTAAACTTTTCTACAGCCATTACTACACAAGGAGCTTTTGGTTTGATGTTGAATAGTGCAGGAATCTTTTTATTCGTTTCTTCAAAGTATCGGGTCGCATCCGCTAGGAGAGCTTTTCTACCCGCATCGTCAGAGCTATATTGAAACTGCTTATCTGTGCGTACAAAGTTGAAAAAATCTTGTAGGGAATCATTTTTATAATTCACTTTTTTCATGATCTGGCGCATCTCTTCCTGAATACGTGCCACTTCTTGAAGTCCATTTTTATATACTTCATCAGGTGTTAATTCTAGTGTCGTATGAGATTTCAAACAATACTGATAGTATTCTTTTCCTTTAGGCAGCGCCCACACACCTTGACTCTTTGTCGCTTGTTTAGCATATTCAGACCAGAACTTTCCCATTTTTTTATACGCAGGAAGGACAGATTCTCTTATAGCCATTTTAGCAGCTTCTCGCATACCATCCTTTTTGGAGGCTGAAATAGGAAATTTGCTTAGTTTTTTTGTGAAATCATTGATGAGATCGTTATCATTTTCCTTTGAATAGGAAAGAATCATAGCATCGATCGATTCCTGTACATAGGGGAAGGTAAAAGCTGGAGGCACGATACCGAGTGACTGACTATATTTAATATTTTCTATCGTTTGTTCAAAAGGAAATTTAAAATTGCGCAACCTTTGAATATAATCTTCGGCATCTATGAGGCTATCTACTGCATGCACATTCACTAGAAATGCCGGCATATCAGTAACCACTCCGCCCATTTGATTGATTTCATAATAATAACCCTCCCATTTCTGAGCATCTTCTGCATTTTTCACATCTTCTTCATACAATCGAAGGCTAAGCAAACTCTGACTATCTAGCTTTGATTTATCAAACTGATATAAGGTGTCGAGTACATCTTTTTTTATCTTCAATTCTCTGCGATAATGTTCTAGACTTCTATCGCTCCATTGGCCATAGTTGTATTTTAGACCGAGCGAAGCTGCAAACTCGGGATTTCGTTTGAGCATTTCGTCAAACTTCCTATCCAAGAATTCATTAAACGCAATATTAATTTTCGGATCAACATTATTTTTTTGATTGCAACCTAGAAAGAATGCTAGGCAGAGTATAATAAGGTTCTTCATATATCTATTTTATAATAAAATTGCATTATCTGGGCAAAGGCTCTAATCTTCTTTTTTTCTTTTACCAATTCCGAATCTCAAGCCAGCGTGGAAATCAAATGCTTTATTATTTTCAGAAATCAATGCAGAAATAAGGCTCGATGTACCGAAATACATTGGTCCTAATTTAATACCCATACCCATATTGAAGCCTTGAAGGCCAGAGATACTTATGGGCAAATAGGCTTCTATCAACTTATAGGATATTCGTGGTGTAAATCCGATAAAATTAGCAGCTTGTAGGCTTCTAGGGTTGTCTTTATTGGTCAGGGATCTCTGTAAATGAACGGTCAGATAGAAAGGTTTCCATATATTCCAGTCTGCTGTAATATTTAGAGCTGTAGGCAGACTTATTGTCTGGGTACTATCTAAAGGTACCTCGGTGGCTATACCAGTACTCCTAATATTTTTTATGATTTCATCCAGATTAGAGCCTCTTATCGTTTTAGGATCAAAGTTTGCAATGGGGTTAATGATATAACTTTTACTGTTTTTTGCATTCATTTGAAAACTCATGGAGCCTATATCGACAATAGATGCTCCTATTTTCAATATGTATTCACCAGTTTCCTTGTCTTTATATTGATAGCTAGCCCCAATATCAAAGCCTATACCTCTAGGTGCACCAGTCATATTAGAGAAAATACTCTCCATAGGATCATTAGAACCTGAATATTCTATACCCAAACTTCCCGAACCGTTGGAGATTCTGACATCTCCGCCAGCATTCGTATCTATGGATAGCTTGAAATTCGTGACAAACGAATTAGCATATCCACCAGGAAATATAGCTTTAATCCCGGCTCCTCCGCTTAGGCTATGCTTGTCTGTTTCGTAGAATTTCATTGAAAATAATCCACCGAGTTCACCCCAGCCTACTAAATTCATACTCATAGAATTAATATTGGGAGTAGTATATGGTAAACTAAAATTATTGAGCGTTTCATTAGAAAGTAACGCTTTAGCAGTAGCTATGTCTAGATTGTTCACAGCAGCCTGTAATCTAGCTCTGGTTATTAATCCCACTGTCATACGACTATTGATAGCAAAGGCTCCACTCGGACCCATAATATCGAAATTCAGGCGGGCGGTCAAGCCTTCGGATGATACTTTGTTTAAGAAATTCTTTTCAAAACTATCCAGTTTACTGAGTCCAGAAGAACTAAGGCTCACCACATTGTTAGCGATATTGACATCCATACCAAATAAGTGCACATCCACTTTTTGAGGCATATTGGCCAATTCTGCTGGATTAATCGTGGCACCCAGTATACCTGCCCTCTTCGAAGTACGAATACCGTTAAAAGCATATTGGGCGGAGAGAGTAGAAGTAATGATGAATACAAAAAGTGCGAGAATGTTAATTTTATTCATAAATCTAAAGATTATAGTTGGGTAAAAATAGGTTAAAATGAAGAAAAGAAAGGATAATATTATACCTACTAGCGGTTTTCAAAGAAGTTTGGATTTATAGGTTCGGAATTCAATGTTGCGATAGTTCAATAAGTACATAATAAGTTTCCCGCTTTCAACCCACATTCCCTTCGGTGGTGCCTGCCTTGCTGATACGTCAGGATTTAATTGAAGGTTTCATCTCCTGTCCTTCTTACTAAATGAAACCTTAGCTCTAATTTAAAGTTTTATCTTTCAAGCTGGTCAATTTGATAATTTAGTAAGTCTAATTTTGCTATAAAATTCAATCTTGACAAAAAATAGTTATATTCATTCGCAACATAAAAAAGGAGTTGAAGATTTTCATTATTATATTCCGTTCCATCAAAATATTTCCATTCTCTAGAAAGATATTTTTCAAATTTTTCTTTTGTAAGCTGGGATATTTCGTTTCTTAAAGTTTCTTCTTTTATCAGCTTCTTTATTTCAGTTTTTAGTTCAATTTCCAATGGCTGAAATGATTTTAGATTCTTTTCTATTTGTTCAAATGCAGTAACTTCACTTATAAAGCTTGTTGCCTCGCCAATTCTATTGTACAATGCTACTTTATCATCATATTCTGAATCTATTTTAA
This sequence comes from Chitinophagales bacterium, assembly GCA_016787225.1. Taxonomy (NCBI): domain Bacteria; kingdom Pseudomonadati; phylum Bacteroidota; class Chitinophagia; order Chitinophagales; species Chitinophagales bacterium. The sequence continues at coordinate 12,416 of JAEUUY010000029.1, read as the reverse complement.
AGAAGTTGATATACTTTTCTTTCAAAATTGTGGCATTACCCTTTCTTAGTGCTTCGTTATAAAAAAACTTATAAATATTTAAGTCGTTTTCTCTTATTCTTTCTTTTATACTATTTTGTTCTGTTTCTATTTTTGGGATTAAATTTCTAGCTTCAGTTGATTTATACTTTAGTCCATCGTAATCAAAAGATTTTATATGATATTCCTTATTGGCTATACTTGTCAATACACTTTTGTCATTTACAAGTGCAATATAATCATATACCATGTCAACTTTCTCTTTACTGAAAAGAATATCCATTGTTTCCGTTACGTTGAAATCAACAATACTATTTACATCAAATTGAATTGGGTTTTTATTGTCAAAATAGCAATTATATTCCGAAGGAAAACTATTCTTATAGAATGTATGTGAATATTCAGTCTTAAACTCCTCAAAATCTAATAATTTAGTGTTATCAGCGTAGTTAATTGATGAAAATAACTTTTTCGTAATTTCTTCTTGTACTTTTTTTTCGCTTGCAAACAAAAGAATTGCTGGTTTTTCAACTCCAGTTTTATGAATATTGGTCAATTCCAAAGCTTTTATTCGTTCTTCAATACTGGGGTGAGAAGCCCACTGATTTTTAATCGTTAATTTTGATTTGTTATACTTACTTAAATCGAGTTCAGATACGATTGGTAAATTGTTCTTGAAAGCAAGATTATTTTGGGATGCTAAAAAATTCATCACAAATCCCTGCTCTTTGTATATATTATCACTTTTGATATTGTCTGGTATTTTTCCTTCATAAAAGCCCAATACAGCGTTGTATGAATGTTCAGCTAAATCCATTCTTAACAAGGATTCTTTTAATGGCAAATAGCCTGCAACATTTGCAGCAATCTCATCTGCGTGAAATTCCATTTCTCTTGATAATGCCATATAACTGACATTTAAGAATTCGTACATTTGGCTTAAAATCCACTGAATACCTTGAATTATTTTTACAGCAATGAAAACAAAAATTGAAAAGTAGCCACTAATATTTGCCCATTTTTGAATCATATTATCAAATGATTCATTATCGTATAGCATATTGAAAATGACTTGATTTACATTATAAACATAGCTCCCTACTTTCATACTTCGTTGCGAAAAATGACCAAACTCATGTGCTAATATTGCCTTAAACTCTTGCTCTGATATTGTATTGACGAGGCCTAACCCTATCTGTAAATTTTTGCGAATTGGAAATATCATACTCCAAAAATTAGAATCGTAAAAAACACAGGCATTTACATCACTTGACAAATAAGTCCTTTTTGGATAGTCCGTCTGCACTTCATTTACAATTTCTCGAATAAAAGAAAACAATTTTGGCTCATCTTTTTCAAAAATTTCAACTAGGTGACTTCTATCTACTTTATGTTGTTTGAAAAGAAATTTAAATAAAAAAATGAGTATAAAAAAACCTAAACTAGCTAATCCTAGACCCAACCCAATTGTTATTACCATAGGTTTAGCAATTATCAGAGCAATTCCCCCCATAACACAAAGTGCTGTCAATCCAATAGCTAAAGACAATAGTATTAGATATGTAATGATGAACAGGATAATTGCAAACACTGCTTTACCTGTCATTCTTTTGAAGTTATTTGATACTTTTACGTTCATTATTTTAGTTTGTTTTTAATAGGAGTTAGTTCATAAAAGTTTCATACAACACCTGTTCCTCTAAAAACTCATTTTACCTCAAAAATAAGCCTATAGGAATGAAATGCGCCTGGTTTTTTGAGGATCTATCAAGGTTTTTTTCACCCTGATACAACGTTAAATCAAATATACGTCTACTTAAATATCCCATTATACTTTATTGTTCGCTTGACCTTTTATTATTTTGATTTGTTTAACGTCAGGTGGCAACACCTGACGGGGCGAGGGGATAATATAATACCGTACCACCGTCACCCCGCATGACGCCAAACCGCTGTTACCGGCTGGTGTTCTGTCGTTCGTCTTTGCAAACCATTGTCAGTATTGAGTTTCTGTATCATTGTCTGTCGGGTTGTGCGTTGCGTTTTTTATTTTTTTTAAGGGTCGGGAATTATTTATAAACAATTTTGTCCTGCGTTGGCTTTGCAAGCTCTTTGACAAAGCTTTGGTCTGTGCGTTGGCTTGTGCGGCTTTGGCAATGTGCTTGCAAATAGCGTTGGCATTTTCTGTTGTTATATTGGTGGTAGTCCCAATTCCTTTAAAAATTTATTATGTGTCTCTCGTGCTTTGGTTATGTCCTTGTCAAGGTCAACGAGTTTTTTGTTTACTACTTTCAAGTCAATTATTTCTTCGTCTAACGATGTGCTTACGTAGCGTGAAATATTCAAGTTGAATTCGTTTTTCACGATTTCGTCCATTGATACTCTACGAGAATAACGGATTTCTTCTTTTCGGTCTCTGTAGGTTTCAACTATTTTGTCAATGTTTTCAGGCAATAAGTTGTTTTGGCGTTTACCTTTTTCAAAGTGGTCAACGGCATTGATAAACAACACATCGTCAAACTTTTTACACTTTTTTAAAACCAAAATACAAACAGGAATACCTGTCGAGAAAAACAGGTTTGCAGGTAGTCCGATTACTGTATCAATGTTTCCGTCCTCCAATAATTTTCTTCTGATTTTTTCTTCTGAACCACTTCTGAATAAAACACCGTGTGGCAAAATGATTGCCATTGTTCCCTCTTTACTCAAAAAGTGAAAACCGTGTAACAGAAAAGCAAAGTCGGCTGCTGACTTTGGTGCAAGTCCATAACTTTTGAAACGGAAATCTTGTCCCATTTCTTCCGATGGTTCCCAACGGTAGCTAAAAGGTGGATTGGCTACAATGGCATCAAACTCTAATTTCTTTGAAGGATTTATTTCATTTAAAATCTCCCAATCGTTGACTAAAGTATCTCCGTGATGAATTGCAAATTCTGTGTCCTTAACTCCATGCAAAAGCATGTTCATTCGGGCTAAGTTGTATGTGGTAATGTTCTTTTCTTGTCCGAATATTTTGCCGATTGTTCCTCCTGCGTCTGTCATTCTTTTCCGGACGTTGAGCAACAACGAACCTGAACCACAGGCAAAGTCTAAAACTCGTTCAATCTTTTTCTTTTCTCCTTTACTTGGGTCTTGGCTATCAAGTGTAACAATGGCTGAAAGGATGTCTGAAATACGTTGTGGTGTATAAAATTCTCCTGCTTTTTGTCCTGAACCTGCTGCAAATTTTCCAATCAGATATTCGTAAGCATCGCCTAAATAGTCAATGTTTTTATCGAAGCTATTTATACCTTCCGCAATTTTCTGAATGATGTTACAGAGTTTTTTATTTCGTTCTTCGTAGTTCTTGCCGAGTTTATCAGAATCTAAATTGATTTCGGAAAACAAACCTTGAAAGGTGCTTTCAAAAGATTCATTTTCTATGTATTTAAAACCTTCCTGTAAAGTGCGAAGCAACTCTTTGCTTTGCGTTTTAGCCAATTCCGCTATGCTGTTCCATAAATGAGAAGGTTCAATTACATAGTGAACTTTTCTCCTCATTTGCTTTTCAAATTCCTGAACATCATCAGGATTGTTCTCATACCAAACGGATAAAGGTGTTCGCTTATCGCTTTCTTTAAGAACTGGATAATCTTTCCCTAACTCTTTCTTAGCTGATGTTTCGTAATTGTCGCTTAGATAACGTAAAAACAAAAATGAAAGCATATAATCTCGGAACTGGTCAGCGTTCATTGCTCCACGCAATTCGTCTGCGATTTTCCAAAGTGTATTGCCTAATTGTGTTTGATTATTGTCTGTCATGTTGTTGCTGTTTCTATTGGTTTTTCAAGTAAGTCTTCATTGAATTTATAGTTCGTTCTGAAGTTCTTGAATATTTGTTTGAAATATTTCTTGTTTTCTTCTCCCATTTCCTTTGGCTCAAACATTGAATAGCCACCGTGATTCAGGTTGTTGACCATTCGAGTGAATAGTTTCTTTTCTTCATCGTCATCATCAATGATTATGCAATCTGAAAAGCCATTGAAACCATGAAAATTGGCAGCCTTTTCAAGAATTGTTCTGAGGAAGTAAAAATGGTATGTGTAAATTTTATCTGCGTTGATTGCCTTTTGTAAATCCTGAATCATGGAAACATGATAAAAGAATGGGCTGTCTGTTGTGTCCTTTAAAAAATATACTCCGTCAGATTTACTTAAAAAAAGGCGTGGTGCACTATTCCCAAGTTCATTACAAACAACATTGAAAAATAAAGCATGGTGAGTTGATACAATTGACTTTACATCACCATTACCTTTTTTCAACATGGTGCCAAGATGATGTGCAATTGCTATTGTATTGTTGTCGTCTAGGGAAGATACTGGGTCATCAACGTAAATGTATTTTACCCAACCGTAATTTTGATGCCTATCTATTGCCAATTGTGCTACTGCTAAGAAAAAGCACCAGATAAAAAGATTTTCTTCGCCTCTTGAAATCTTTACAAATTCAACATTCTGAGGAGTTCCAGCAACAATTTCTTCTCTGATAAAATTAACTGCCCAAAATTCATTGTCGTCTTTGTCTTTGTATTCGTAATCAATAAGGAAATTGAAATTTGAATAGCGATGAATAAGAGGACGAATTTTATTGTCCATATCCAATGCCCGAACACCTGCAATGAACGCAGAATATTTATTTATGAGCAATCTTCTATGTGTGTCGCCATCTAAATCATTATCCCATGAAAACAAGTCTTCGGTAAAAGCATTAAAATATAAAGTGTCTCTTGCTGTTACATTGCCGTCTGCATCAAACTCTTTTCCTTTTTGTCTGAAATCCATAGATAGGCGTGTTTTGCCTGTTCCATTATATGCAAATAGTAATACATATCTTTTATCTAATTCACGTAGATATTCAGCTAATTCCTCTATTGACAGGAATGGTAAGAAGCTAATTGATTTGAGTTTAAAGGTTAGTTTGTTGGTTATTGCTTCGCTCAATCCTGCTTTTAGATTGTAAACATTTTCAGCACCGTCAAATACATAATTGCTTTCAAACAATGCTTTGTCCGTTTTATTGAGTTTACTCAATATTTTATCCTCAAAATCAGCTTTCTTTATTTTTAATAGCTCGGGTCTCATTCTTCATTATTTATTGATGGAAACAAGCCTTGCAACAAACCTTTCTTATGCAATTGCAGAGCTTCCAATTTTTGATTTTGGGCATTTATTAATTCATCTACCGAAGAAAGTGTATCGGCAATTTTATCTTGCTCATTTGGGTCGCTTGGAATCAGCAACGGACAATTCAAAACATCATCTTTTCTTAGATTGGTTTGCTTAACGCCATCGTCAAATGCGAGAAAATATGGATTTCTGTTTAGTAAATAATATAGAATTTTGCTGTTGACATTTCGTGGCGTAATTCTGCAAATTCGTTGATTTACGGTGTATCGATTATCTTCTTCAACTAAAAAACTTTTTGCAATGGCTTTTCCATTTGGAATATCACTAAGCACCATTAAAACATCGCCTTTGGTTGCAGGCAAAAAAGCGGTATTTGTGAATTTCTTTACTTCACCATCTTGTGAAATGAACTTTGAATTCACAACAATAAATTTGCCATCGTCTGAAATATCTTGTTCGTGTGCTTTGCCGTTTTCATAATCTGCAACCTGTGTCAAAGTTGTTTCAACCCAGTCGCTACTATCTTCAAACTCCTTAAACCGAAATTTAGGAACAGTTTCCCCTGACTGTGGCAACAGGTTTTGCAGCAAGCCATTTTTGTAGTCCTTTAGTATTTCCAGTTTTTCGCTCTCGGCAGTAATGACTTCATCTAGTGACGAAAGACAAGCAGCGATTTTCTGCTGTTCTTTTTCTGATTTAGGAATACTACATTTCCATTTTTCAATAGTTCCTTTTGTAATATGAAGTAAAGCGAATCCGTTAGCAGACTGTGATTTCATTTTTTCAGTCTGATGACCTAAAAGGACATATAGAAATTGTTTATCAATATTCTTGTTATTTATTACCTTCCAAATATGATAATGATAAATTGTTTTATCCCCTGTCCATATCCTAGGTCCAAACGAAGCCGACCATGCGTATAGCAAATCCCCATAATCACAATATTTTTCTGGTTCTAATTCAAGGTCAGAATAATACCATGAATTATTTGTAAAAAAATTGCCAACACGAAGAACCTTGTATTTGCCTTTATCAAGAAGTTCTTCTTGTTTATAAGCTCTTCCGTTTATAAATTCTGCAACATAACCAAGCTCTGTATCAATCCAACCTTCAAGTTTTAAAAACTCAGGAAAGCGAAGCGTTGGTATCAATTTATTTTCGTTGTTCTTACTCATACACTTTCAGTCCTGATATTTCTCGCCCTTCGGCTTGTTTTTTTAATAATGGTGTCAATTCTTCCATCAATGCCAATTCTCTTTTGGTTCGTTCTTTCCAACCTAAGTCTAAAGGTTCAAAGAGTTCACTTAATTTGTCGGCATCAAAAATCATTCGGCTTATGATGGCATCTGTAAATTGCTGTAAAGCCGGAATCTCCAAGCCATTATTGGTTGCTATTTCCGCTAATCGCTTCGCAATTTTTTCTTCCTTGAAATTTTGATAGCCGTCTTTTATTTCATGTTCGTTCAATGCTTTGCCAACTTCCAATGTTTTGATGTAGTCAATAATATCTTCCCTTTCTTCCATCAGGTTGGCACTGCTGCTCAATACACCAATGAGTTGGTCACGGGTCATTTTCTGCTTTTTCGGTGTGCCTTGTGTGTATTTGGCAATCAGGTTCATGATGTAGTCATAATCCACCACCGAAGAAGCAAACAACACAAACTCAAAATCTAATTGCTGAATGTTTTCAGGGGCTTTGTCGCCTTCTTTTTGCTGAATTTCTTTGAGTTGCTTGGCAATTTCTAAATACGAACTGCGGAACGAACGCAATTGCTCTTCGGGCATTAGCTCGTCAATTTTTGCTTTCTGTTCTTCGTTTAAGTCAGTGTATTGGTCAAGCTGTGTTTTTAGGCGTTGCACTTCTTTAAAGCGGTTGATAAACTCAACACGAGCCACATCGCCTTTGATGTTGTAAACTTCCTGCGGTTCTGCCACCATATTTTTATCTTCCATCCACTTCTCCATTGCTTTCACTGCCTCTTGATATTTCTCAATGACTTTCGGTGCAGGGGCAACCAACCAAATTTCTTTGGCTCGTCCTGTATCTTCACCGCTAAATAGAGCAATGGCTCTATCAACTTCGGCTTGTTGTTGGCGGAAATCTAAAATGTTACCATATGGTTTGGTGTCATTCAAAATACGATTGGTTCGGCTGAAAGCCTGAATCAATCCGTGAAATTTCAAGTTCTTGTCAACATACAAAGTGTTCAAGTATTTACTGTCAAAGCCTGTGAGTAACATATCCACCACAATCACCAAATCAATTTTGTTCTTGCGTGGATAGTCGGCATTGCTGAACTTCTGAAATTTTATGCGTTGCTGAACATCTTGGTAATACAAGTCAAATTCAGTGATTTTATGGTTTGAGCCATATTGTTTGTTGTAATCGCTGATAATGGCTTCAAGTGCTTTTTTCTTCTTTTCAGGTTCAACTTTGTTGTCAACTTTTTCCTGTTGTAAATCTTCCTGCAATTGCTGAACATCTTTATTTCCTTCGGCAGGTGGAGAAAATACACAAGCAATATTTAAAGAAATGAAGCTTTCATCTTCTTTGGCTTTGCTTGCCTGAATGTCTTTGAATAGTTCGTAGTATTCAATGGCATCATTGATAGAAGCCGTTGCCAATAATGCGTTAAAGCGTTTGCTGTGTGTTGCAGCATCGTGTTTTTTTAGAATAGCATTTACAACCGCTTTTTTATGGTCAATGCTTCCAACCGTTACATTTTTTTCAGGCTTGAAATAGTCAATATGAAAACGCAATACGTTTCTATCTTCTATTGCATGAGTGATTGTGTAGTTGTGTAACGGATTTTGGAAAATGTCCCTTGTAGTTACATACGAGCCAACTGTTCCGTCAATTTGCTTGTAAGTTGCATTGTCGTCAAAAATTGGTGTTCCTGTAAATCCGAATAACTGTGCTTTCGGGAAAAACTCCTTTATGGCTTTATGATTTTCGCCAAACTGTGAACGGTGGCACTCATCAAAAATAAAAACAATGCGTTTTTCGCTTAATGTTTCTAAGCGTTCTTTATAGTTGTTTTTGTTGTTTGGGTCTAGAGCCAAACCCAATTTTTGAATGGTCGTTACAATGACTTTGTTGGCGTAATCTTCCGAAAGCATTCGCCTTACTAAAGTTTCTGTATTGGTGTTTTCTTCAACGCAACCTTCCTGAAATTTGTTGAACTCCTCACGGGTTTGTCTGTCCAAGTCTTTGCGGTCGACCACAAACAAACATTTTTCAATATTCGGATTGTCTTTGAGCAGGGTAGAAGCTTTGAAAGATGTCAGCGTTTTTCCGCTTCCTGTTGTATGCCAAATATAACCGTTGCCTTTGTGTTCCTGAATTGAATTTACAATTGCCCTAACTGCATAAATCTGATAAGGTCGCATCACCAACAACTTTTGTTCGCTTGCCACCAATACCATGTATTTGCTTATCATTTGGCTCAGTGTGCATTTGCTCAAAAACTTTTCTGAAAAGTCGTCTATATGTGTGATTTTTTTATTGTCCTCACTGGCAAATTGATAAACAGGTAAAAATTGCTCGTCTGCATTAAAGCTGAAATGAGAAGAGTTGTTGTTAGCGAAATAATAAGTGTTACTGCGATTGGTAACAATAAAAAGCTGCATGAAACAAAGCAATGAGTTTGTATAACCATTGCCTGGGTCGCTTTTGTAGTCCACAATTTGCTGCATGGCTTTTCGTGGGCTTACTTCAAGCGTTTTTAATTCTATTTGAACAACGGGAATTCCGTTAATCAATAAAATCACATCGTAACGGTGGTTGCTGTTTTCTGTATTGATGCGAAGTTGATTGATAACTTCAAACTCGTTTTTGCACCAGTCTTTTATGTTTACCAAAGTGTAATGCAAAGGCGTTCCGTCCTCACGGCTGAAAGTGTTTTTTTCACGTAATCGCTTTGAGGAAGCAAAAACGTCTGAATTGATAATCTCGTCCCGAAGTCTGGCAAATTCAGCGTCAGTCAGATTCACTCTGTTGAGTGCCTGAAATTTCTCACGAAAATTCTTTTCCAGCGAAGCCCTGTCTTTGATGTCCGACCTGTAACTGTATTTCAGGTCAGTCAGTTTGGCAATTAAACTATCTTCTATTTGTTGCTCTTTAATCATCTAAAATCTATATCTGTCAAAGTTACTTTTTTAATCACGTTAATCTGTCTGTGCGTTGGCAAAAAGTGGCTCTTTTGGCTTGGCGAAGGGTAGGCTTGTGGGTGGGGCAAAGCCAAATGTGCAACTTGCGGGCTGGCTAAAATTGTTTTTAAAAAATGCGAGTTGGGAAAAAATAAAAAACACAGGGTCGGCAATGAGTGTCGGCTTACTCGTTGTCCGCTTGAAATATGGTCTGTATGTTGTCCAACTGTCAAAATGGTTTACTTTTTTCTCGTTTAAGTTCGTGTCTGTCTGCTGTGTCGTGTCTTTTTATGCTTGCTGCTAACTATATAACACCCTTAACTTTCTTCGGATATCCAACCTATTTTAGGAGATAACACGCAGTAATTGGGTATGATTTAGTGACACTATTATTCTATTTAATTTTAGTTACAAATATATAAAATAATTTTGACTATTTTAGAAAACATAGTATATAGTTGATAGGACAGCATACTAGGTGAATAGTCTAGTCCGTTTTAGTATTGGAATATTCCAATCACCATTTAAACTTAGATATTATGTCTAATCTCACAAACAATCGGATCGATACAGTCATATCCGATGCAGACCTCGGAAAAGTAAACGATGCGCTCGATACTATCGAGAACACCTTGTCTTTTCTCATAGGCTTGACTGTCGAGGAGCGGGTACAGCTCCCAAAAATTAACGTAGCGAATAAATCCTTTACCCAAGATGCTATCAATGCGGTAGTGAATAACAGCAATATGCTGCCAGCCTACCTAGACAAAACCGCTATGGAGAAGGATATGAACCTCTACAATCAGCTAGACAAGATAGCAGGGCGCATGCGCCAAGTCCTAGAAAAAATCGATGATACCCAGATGCTCGCAGGCTCAGAGGCTTTTGTAGCGGCATTGACTGCCTACAAGCTATTCGCTGCTGCCGCAGCAGCTGGTATCGCAGGCTCGGATGCGGTCTATGATACCCTGCGTGAGCGATTCGCCGGCCAGGGAGGGTCGGGTGCTACTCCGCCTGCGCCATAGTTGTTCTTTTTTTGTGGTTTTTAAACCCAATTTAATCATTAGAAGCCACAAGGTGGCGAACTATATGATTTAGTTGGGTTTAACCCCGATTTAGAATTTGTTTCAATCCCGTATGTACGGGATTGAAATACAAATTCTTAATCGATTCAGCATTTTCTAATGCGGAATTTGGGTTAAAATCTGCCTCGCCTTTGCGAGGCTTTTTTTATTTGCATTAGTTTTCTCCTTCGTCGAAAAGGCAAAACTGTTATGGGGTAAATCTAAGGTAAACCCTTATAGTTCTAAGCCTCCACCATAACCAGCTAACCTTGGAGACAAACGGACTCAGGTTTATGGTTAGCTCGTTCTATTCAGAGGTGAGCCAGTTCAGGATTTTCGATAACTAGCTCGTTTCAGAGATGAACTAGCTCAGGTACTTCGATAGCTGGCTCGGTTCCGAGGTGAACTGGCTGATGTATTTTGATAGCTAGCTGATGTCAAAGGTGAACGAGCTATTATTCAAGAATAGCTAGTTAAGGTCAGAGATTAGCCAGCTGATGTCAAAGGTGAGCCAGTTCATTTCAGAGGTGAGCTAGCTCAGGTAAAAGGTGAGCCAGCTCACCTATAGGGGTGGGGGGGGGTACCCTAGGGGGTGGGGGGGCCTGCAAATAAACCGCTGTTTATCTTATACTTATGCATTGGTCTATACGTGTTCAAAAATTTACACGTTGAGGGTATAACATTCGACTTTAGACAAATACTAATACGCTTATGGTATTAGTTTGCTGCATATCATAATGAGTAACCGAAACTGAGAAAATCTTAGAATATTTTTAGGCAGAAGGAAACATCTGACGGGTCGAGGTTGTCCGCTTAGAATAAGTTTGTCTAGTAACTCTATGTCTGCGTTTTTCAGACCCAGCAATTATTTCAGTAATTTCATTGTATTTCATTTTTTTTGGTTGTTAGCGGGTCTTTATTGTTATTTCCTTAACATATTCTAGTATATCACCTGGCTGGCAATCCAATACATCGCAAATTATTTCCAAGGTACTAAATCGAATTGCCTTTGCTTTGCCTGTCTTCAGGATGGAAAGATTTGAAAGGGTTAGCCCTACCTTATCCGATAGCTCATTGAGCGACATTTTTCGCTTAGCCATCATTACATCAAGGTTTACGATTATTGGCATAGTTTATATAGTTAAGTCGTTTTCTTTTTGCAAATCAATACCTTTCTTGAATACTTGGGATATTACAAATAAGATGGCGGCCATCATGAGAAAAGCAGCGGTATCATTCCAGTAATTCTCCACATTGCTAACTTCGTACCCTTTATGGATAAGTCGCTTTGTATATTGATGGGCGATAATACTGAGAATAGAAATTGTAACTGCTTCGAAACTCATTTTTTCAATCAAATGGGCTATTTCAATATCGAACGGTTTCACCAGATTTAGTTTTAGAAAGATTTTCACCACTAGATAAAATAAGTAAGCCTTAAGCACAGCCAATAACACAACAAAACTCATCAGACTAATAAAATGCGGAAATTGTTTTTCATAGATTCCTGAAAGATCTAGCCCTTTGTAGATATTATGACTAGCAATGGGTTTGAAAAGGCTAAAGATAAAATTGAAAATCAATGCCCCTGCCTCCGTGCATAATCCTATGAAAACGACCCAAGAAATGACATGCAATACCTTTAGAATAACATCATTTTTTTTAGACATACTATTGAATTTAGAATAATGATGCAAATATAATAAATATTTATTGTTTATCAATAATTTTATACTGAAAAACAAAAATTATCCACTAATCCCAAATTCCGCATTAGAAAATGCAGAATCGATTAAGAATTTGTATTTCAATCCCGTACATACGGGATTGAAACAAATTTTAAATCGTCCCGAAGGTTCTTCGGGACAACTAAATCATATAGTTCGCCACGTTGTGGCTTCTAATGATTAATTCTATCTAACTACCCCTCAATTAGCTAGTATACAGTCTTTTGCAATTTTATATTTCTCAATTGTTTTATTGATATAATGTATTTTATTTTTTTTAATTATTTCCTGAT
>JAEUUY010000028.1 GCA_016787225.1 Chitinophagales bacterium | reverse complement strand
TCTTCAAAGTGAACAAGATGGTAGCTTCTATAAGGGATTTTCAGAAAATCCATTTTTGAGATTGGAATTTCACAATCTAGGAAAGAGTACCTTTACTTCAAAAAAACGTCCGTGGAAAATTGTCGGAATACTTGAGTTTAGCACAAAGCAACAGGCATTGGCCAAGGAACGTAAAATTAAAAAGTATAATAAAACAAGTCTGGAAGCTTTAATAGCTAGTTCTCAAAATCAAATTTCTAAATTTTTATCTTAGTGTTTGAAAACCGTTGATCCCGACAGTTTGTCGGGAGTCCAGGGGTTCGAATCCCTTTCTCTCCGCCGAACCAATTGAAGCTAGCTCTAAATGCTAGCTTTTTTTATTTGCATATGTTTTACAAGTTCTTAGAACAACCAATGTATATCTAATGCAGATCTCTTGCTACATTAATTTATCCATTGCTATCCCTAATGCTATTTTTTGTAAGCTAGTAAGGTCACTGGACGTCCGGAAACAGTCGTGAAGGGCATTTTTTATTGTTATGGACACATCTTCGAAAATGGCTTCTTCGGTTAGTATCACACCTTCTGGTTGCATTAAATAAGCAAAAACCCTCGCCATTCCGCAGTTCGCTATAAAGTCGGGAACTACGCTACATTTGGTATCGGTATATTGGGCTATTTCGCCATAAAAAACCTCTGCATCAGCAAAAGGTACATTGGCTCCACAACTGATGACTTCCAGACCATTAGCACAAAGACAATCTATTTGAGATTTCTGTACAATTTTTGATGCTGCTGCAGGGATGAATATATCAGCTTTTACCTGCCAAATTCTTTCATTGGTTTCTGCAAAACTGAGCATATTTGGGTGTGACAAGGCATTTCCATTCCTTGTCTCCATGAGGTTTTTTACCTCTTCGAGATTATACCCATTTTCAGAGATCAATCCTCCATCTTTGTCAATAATTCCTACGATTATTGCTCCTTGCTGAGCTAGATAATATGCAGCAGCGCCGGCTACATTGCCCCAACCTTGAATGATAACGCGCTTGCCTTCTAAATGTTCATTCTTATAGATATCATAGAAGTGACGTACAGATTCTGAAACACCATAGCCTGTTATTAAATCTGCTACTAGATAAGTTTTATCAGGATTCGGAGAAAGCTTAGTTGATTTGACCTCAAGCTCTACACCTTTTTGCAATTGGTGAATTTGCTTCTTTTTCAATTCATTATTGGGAGCATAATGTCCTACTACTATACCTTCCTGCGGGTGGTGTAGTCCATATTTTTCAGTAATTGGGACTACATCTTTGACTTCATCTACGTTCATATCTCCTCCTGTTCCATAATAATTTTGTAGCAAAGGCACCACTCGTTTATACCATTTATTAAGTACAAGTTGCTTTCTAGGGTCTTTGGGGTCAAAATTAATACCTGACTTTGCTCCGCCTATTTGAGGACCAGCTACCGTAAATTTTATTTCCATAGTCTTTGCTAAGGAAAGCACCTCATCTTTTGTACAACCTAATCTCATACGGGTACCGCCACCAGCAGCACCACCTCTTAAACTGTTGATAACAACCCATCCTTCAGCGCCAGTTTCATCGTCTTTCCATTCAAATACAATCTCTGGAGTCTTTGATTTATATTGATTGAGTTTTTCTAACATTTGATGAATGTTGAATTTTAATGTTAAGTATTGAATTTGATTCTTTTTGTCAATTGAGCAACGACTCTTTTCGCTATTAATTGACCATTATTGGCATAATTAGCATTAAGATGCTCTCCTTGTCATTCGTTTCGTTCGGAAGGATAAGACAAGCTCTGGCTGGGGTAGACATTTCTATCATCACCTCTTCTGAATGAATAGTAGAGAGTATTTCTGATAAATATTTAGAATTAAATCCTATGGTGAAATCTTCCCCATTATAGTTGACCATTAAATTTTCTCTACCTTCACTGGCATAATCGATATCTGTAGCCGAAACAGTCAACTGACTTCCAGCAATCTGAAATACGACTTGATGTGTAGTCTGACTGGTATATGGCGTCAAACGTCTCAGGGAAGAAAGCAATTCCTCTCTATTTATAACTAAAATATTCGGATTATTAGTAGGTATAACAGCATTGTAGTCAGGATATTGACTCTCTATTAGTCGGCAAATTAAGTAAATATTGCCAAATTTAAAGGAACAGTGATTTTTGTTGAAACTTATATCTACAGGTGAATTTTCACCAGGTAGTGAAGTTTTTAGCTGAGAAAGTACCTTTTTAGGTAGAATAAAACTAAAAGTACCATTAGCGCTGACATCCCTTCTCTTAAATCTAACGAGCTTTTGAGCGTCTGTAGCGACGAATGTAGCGCCGTCTTTATCAAACTGGCAATATAAACCCGTCATAGCCTTGCGCGATTCGTCATTTCCTATGGCAAAGCTCGCTTGACCTATAGCGTGATTGAGAATTACAGAATCCAGTGTCACATTCTGAGCGTCTTTGATTTGTGACAATTCAGGAAATTCTTTTGCATTGAAACCAGTCAATTTATAGTTACCGTTATTGGTTTGAATATCCAGTACATTGTCCGTATCATTGATGGACATCAATAAGGGCTGATCTGCTATAAACTTGATGGTATCCATAAGCTTTTTTGCAGGTACAGCTAGTGAGCCTGTATCCGAAGACTGGACAGGAATTTCAACTTTCATAGAGTTCTCTACATCAGAGGAAATAACCGTTAAATTATCTTTTTCTAATTTGAAAAGAAAGTTGTCAAGGATGGTGATTACGTTATTCGAACCAACTACACCATAGATTTTGCTTAGGTTGTCTCTTAATAATTGTGAAGATACAGTAAACTTCATTTTTTAATCTTAATTTTACGCAAAAATATGTTTTTTAGATTAATGAGCATTCTTAATTTAAAACAATCCAGCTAGCAATGAATCTGCGCTACATCATAGTTATTATTATTGTCGCACTATTCTCAATGATTGGTTTGGTCGCTATTCAGGTGTATTTCATAGAAAGTGCTTTCAAGCAGCAAATTGAGAATTTTGACAATCGCGTCTATACATCATTAGCCAAGTCGCTAGAAGACTATGAAAGACAGTCTAATATCCTTTTTTTTAAAAATAATCCTATAGCTCAGAAGGCATTTTCCTTGCAGGAAGAGTCAGCATCTATCTCTGAAGATTTAGATGAAATGACATTTACTTATAAACTAAAGGATACGAATAGTAAATTCTTTAAAGTATTAACGTCTGAGCTGAGTATACCGAAGGCGAGAATTCTCAATATGAAGGCTAAGGAGTTTGAGACTTTGAAGAAAAAGTATACTGAATTCAATGAAACGATGCGGATAAGAAGTAAGATTATGCTTTTTGAGAACACATGTATTGACGAGAAGCTGTTTCCCGATACCTTGAAAAATGTAATCAAGCGGCAGTTTGTGTTAGACAATATCCTTCTGGATTTTAAAACGTGCATCGTAGATAATACAACCCAATCGGTTATTTACTCTGATTTTCCTCGAATCTCAGAAGATCTACTTGCAAAAAGTTATAAATCGCAGCTCTTTCCCAATAGTATCTACAACGAATATGGCTTACTTTTTATCTATTTCCCTTTAAAAGATAAATACATTAATCAGCAAGTGTTACCAATGCTATTTACTTCCTTTTTCTTGATAGCCTTAGTGTTGGGATCATTTATTGTCACTTTTTATACGATATATAAGCAGAAGAAGTTAGGAGATATGAAGACGGACTTCATTAATAATATGACCCACGAGTTAAAAACACCGGTCGCAACTATAGGTCTAGCTAGTAATATGATTCGAAATGATAAAATTCTTACCAATAAGGAAAAAGTTTTACATTATGCTACCGTTATAAAGCAGGAGAATGAACGACTGTTAAATAATATTGAGAAAGTATTACAGGCAGCTAGATTGAAAAAATCGAGTATTAAGTTAAAAATATCTACCATCGATGTTAATGAAATTATATCTGATATTGTGAATAGAAATCAGCTCAATATAGAAGAGGTAAATGGCAAGCTCGCATTTTACCCTAATGCGGTTGATAGTATCATAGAAGCGGATAAAATACATGTCTCGAATATGGTTCATAATCTAATTGAAAATTCTATAAAATATCGAAAAGAAGATATACCGTTGGAAGTCCATGTAACTACCTATAACAAAGGAAAAGGCATAGAAATAGTCGTGGAGGATAATGGAATAGGGATACCTACTGAGGTATTAGAGCGTGTTTTTGAGAAATTTTATCGCGTACCTACAGGAAATGTGCATAATGTCAAAGGCTTTGGTCTAGGACTCAATTACGTCAAAGAAATGAGCGAGGCCCATGATGGATTCGTAACTGTGCACAGTGAATTAGGTAAAGGTAGTATATTTACTATATTTTTGCCTAGAACCTATTTAGGAAATCAACGTGAAGAATCAGAATAGTATAATAATAAATAAAAATAGTTTTAATTAATTTCGAAAATTAAATAATGCATACTCAGATTAATCTTAATCAGTTTTTAAATTCAAAAGAATCCATATTATCTCAGGAGCAAGGTCTCAAAGAAATTTATGAAAAATTAGAAGAGGCGACTAAAAAGATAAGTTTTGTTGTCAATCATGCTGCATTGGAAGATATTATAGGAAAAGCTGGAACAGAAAATGTACAAGGTGAAGAAGTTCAGCGCTTAGATATCATATCCAATGATTGGTTAATTGAATCATTAAAATCTTCGAAGTATTGTGCAGGTGTGGCTTCGGAAGAAATGGAAGACTTTATTGCATTCGAGCAGTGTCATAGCGAAGATGCACAATATATTGTATTGTTTGATCCTTTAGATGGAAGTAGTAATATTGATACTTGTTCTGCTATAGGTACCATTTTCAGTATTTATAAGAGAAAATCAAATGGAGATTTGTTGCTGTCTGATTTTCTGCAAAAAGGCAATGATATTTTAAGTGCAGGCTATGTCATATATGGTAGTTCTACCA
Source organism: Chitinophagales bacterium (assembly GCA_016787225.1). Classification (NCBI taxonomy): domain Bacteria; kingdom Pseudomonadati; phylum Bacteroidota; class Chitinophagia; order Chitinophagales; species Chitinophagales bacterium. The sequence continues at coordinate 6,285 of JAEUUY010000028.1, read as the reverse complement.
TTCTAGTATACTCTATGGGAAATGGCGTTCATGCTTTTACCTTGGACCAAATTGAGAAGCAGTATCTTCTATCACATGAAAACATACAAACCCCTTCATATACCAATATTCTTTCTATTAGCTTTGGATACTATAACTTATATGATAAACAAGTTATTGATTTTGTTAACTGGTGTTTAGATGAAGATAAAAGCTCTAAACGCCCATTTACACATCGATATATAGGATCTATGGTAGCGGATATTCATAGAAATTTGTTGAAAGGTGGTATATTTTTATATCCTGCTACTACCAAATCTCCTAAAGGCAAACTGAGACTGCAATATGAGTGTAATCCTCTGAGTTTTATTACTAAACATGCCAATGGAAAATACACCGATGGTAGTTCCGATATTTTAGAGATTATACCATCAGAGTTACACCAAAGAGTTCCTATTGCATTAGGTTCAAGCGATCTAGTAGATAAATATTTGAGTTTTAACTTGAATTAAGATTTGTGGATATAGTAGCCTATTGGTCTAAGCTAATCACTATTTTCTTATTTTCCATAGTGAAATACGGTTTAGGGCTATTTACAGCTATCAATCTAGATACAGGTATCATACCTTCTATTTTAGCAAATCTTGCTGGAGGAGCCATAGGCTTATTGATTTTTATTAATTTCGGCAGTTTTATTACTAAAAAATATTATGAAGTTAAATATCGGAACAACACCTATCATAGATTTAATAGATGGAATAAATTTTTAGTAAAGGTGCGACGAAGTATGGGCTTGTTTGGGATATCATTTCTTTCCCCAATTCTGTTGACTTTACCCGTTGGCGCAATGCTAGCACTGCAAATAACGGATAATAAGACAAAGATATTTATTTACATGTTCTCCTGTTGTATCTTCTGGAGTTCTGTATTTTTCTTTTTGAGTTTATATCTGGATATCAATCTTTATGAGGTCATTATGAGTTATTTTACTTAACTTTGTGGATTCGTAATGAAGAGAATAGTTTCTTTTAGTTTCTTTTGGCTTTATTTATTGTTCTTAGGCAATGCAAATTTATATGCCTATACCACTATAACCGAAGCTGTCGGTTCTTGCTGCAGTGAAGAAGCCACCACCTGCTGCGGGTCATGTTCTTCAGTGGAATCGTCTGATTCAGAAGGTAACTGCTGTCAAGGCAAAGGCTGTTGTGGATTTCAAGATACTCGTATTCCGAGTTCTATATTCCATGCAGAGGAATCTAAACTAGAGGTAACGGAGAAAATAGAAACACAAGTAAAGTCAAATTCGAAATTCAATAAGGCTGATTTTTACACCTTAAACTTTTTTTTCGCTAGGGTTGCTAAAAATAATTCAGGTTTCTATTGGAAACGTGAATTAATCAGTGATAGGCAATCTAAGTTCAGTATTTGGCGTTGTTAGTTCAATAGTTTTTTGGAAATATTGTGTTTCCAAATAGTCAAACAATTTTATTTAAAAATTTTTCAATTATCTCAGGTTAATGATAATGGAATATTAAACTTAACAAACGATGCAAATTAATACAAAATATATATTTTTTATTCTTAGTATAATGCTCTCAATTATTGTCAGAGCGCAAGAATCTAAAATAGAAGTCTTCAATATAGACAATCAACCAATAGAAAATGTTCAGGTACTGGATCATGAGGGCAAAACTCTGGGTCTTACCGATGTCAATGGTAGTATTACTATTCCTCAGACTTCGATACTACCTATCAAACTAAAGAAAATTGGATATAAAGAAGCGACAATACCACAGTTACAAGCGACTAATAGGGTAGAACTAAAAGTGAAATCTTTATCTGAAGTAAGTATAGTTGGAAATAAAACCCAAGAGCTCAAGAAGGCTGGTACAGAGGTTATAGACAAATGCGAACTAGGAAAACTCGCTTGTTGTAATCTGGCAGAGAGTCTCGAAAATACAAATACCGTTGACGTCAATTACTCAGATGGTATTACAGGTGGTAGAGAAATTCAAATGCTAGCTTTGGCGGGTACTTACTCCTCACAGATGAATGAAGGCATCCCTTATCATCGTGGTATATTGTCGAAAATAGGTCTTGAACTCGTGCCTGGTCCATGGATCGAGTCTATAGGTATTAGTAAGGGAATAGGCTCCGTGACGAATGGCTACGATAATATCAGTGGAGCTATGAATATCGAATTTATCAAACCTAAAAAATCGAAAGATTGGTTTTTGAATGGCTATATTTCAGAAATTGCTAAGACTGATTTAAATGTCATAAAAGGCATCCAAATCACAGATAATCTCTATACTAACTTTCTGGCTCACACATCATTTTCTCGCATGACTATGGATAACAATAGGGATGGTTTTACTGATATGCCAGTATTTATGAATCTCAATTTGATGAATAAATGGCAGTATCAGAGTGAAAGTGGGTTCCGTTTTCAGGCTATGATTCAGGGAACTTCTTATGAAAGTCAAGCTGGGCAGATAGATCATTCGAATCATGTAAGTCATATTGGTTCTGATTATATTATCAACCAAAATCATAAATCTTTGCAGGCTCAGTTTAAAACTGGTTGGGAGTTAAACGCAGATAAAGAGTCTAGTTTTGCAGTTCTATATAAACTTAACTACGCTACTCAGAATGGAGATATAGCTGGTCGAATCATCGATAATAATCAGATTTATGCTAGTGTTTCTCCCATTTATTATTCCAATCTTAGTGGAGAAAATTCTAAAATAAAACTTGGCTTACAATCTTTGTACAATAAGGAACATGAGCGTATAGGAAGTTTACATTTTAGTAAAAAGGAAATTGTAAATGGAGTTTTTGCCGAATGGACTGGCAAGAAAGATGCGATGACTGCTATTCTCGGTGTGCGAGGCGATTATCACAATGACTTAGGATTCTTCTTTTCTCCGAGAGCTAGTTTCATTTTCGCGCCTAATGAACAGCATAGTTTAAAATTCAACGGAGGATTTGGATTCAAAACCCCTACTATTTTGACGGAGACCTTCGGATTCTTAATTTCCAATAGAACGGTACAAATGCCTGCGAATTTAGAAGCAGAAAGAGCCTTTAATGGCGGAGTAAGTTACAGATTGAGTTATAAATTATTCGGTATGGCTTCTACGATAGATGCGGGTTATTTTCTTACGCTCTTCCAAAATCAGCTCATATTGAATTTAGAGACCCCAGAACTCTTGAAAATAGAGTATCTCAAGGAAAAAAGTAGAGCTCAGAGCTTTCAGATTGATAATGATATGAAGATCGATAAAAACTGGAGTTTGAGACTATCTTATAAAAATGATCAAACTTTAGTAGTTTACGATGGCCAAGAAAAACTCTTACCCTTATTAAAAACGGATAAATTTCTTGCCAATTTGTATTGGGTTTCCACAGAAGAAAAATGGAGATTTTCAACGACGCTACTCGTCAATGGACGAGCGCGCATACCAAATATGAGCTTGACTCCTGAGAATTTTTCACCTTGGTATCCTATAGTACACGCACAGATAAACTATGTGCCGAATGACCGCATGGATTTTTATATAGGTTCGGAAAATATCTTTGCCTACAATCAGTATGATCGTATTCAAAGTTTTGAAAATACCAATCTCAAATCTTTCGACGCTGGTATGATTTGGGGACCTATGGATGTGCGGAGAATGTATATAGGTGGGAAGGTGCGGTTTTAAAGTTCAATTAATTTCTCTTTTGGGTCTCCATAATGTGAGACTTAATAGGGATTGAGCTATTAAGTTATAAAAGAATATAAAAATTTAAAATGGAACAAATTATAAGAATTCTATTACCAGCTTATTTTGTTATTTATTTTGGTATAGCCTTTGTCGCAAAAAGTTTAATTGTAGCTAGAAGAATAGGACAAAATCCGTTGGTATTACCGAAAGATGATTCAGCTTATGGATTGATTGGATATTATTTTAAGATTACATTAATATTAATGTTTATCTATACTGTGTTTTATGCGTTAATCCCAGCACATTACGAAATCTTTTTAGTATTACAAATATTGGATGTTTTATATCTAAAGTATATAGGAATCGGACTTTTAGTATTAGCACTAATCTGGACAATTATAGCTCAAACAGATATGAAAGACTCTTGGCGAATTGGGATAGATACACAAACTAAAACTGAACTTATTACGACTGGATTATTTAAATATTCAAGAAATCCAATTTTTTTAGGGATGTTAACAGCCTTGTTAGGTCTTTTTTTGCTAACACCAAATGCATTAACTTTAATTTTTCTATTGGTAGGATATATTTTAATTCAAATTCAGATTCGACTGGAAGAAGAATTTCTAGCAAAAGAACACGGAGATAATTATTTATCGTATATGCTAAAAGTTAGACGTTTTATTTAATTGATTAATAATTATTTGTATTTAGCTAATCCCCATAAAACGTAATTAGCATTTGAATCTTCGAATTCGTTTCCATTTCTGGTAGTTTTTCAAAGAGAATGGTATGGGCAGAGAAGTCTTGTTCTAGGCCTTGTGCGAAGGCTTGATAGCCATCTTCCTCTTTATCGAAGATAAAATACAAGACCGCTTTATGAAAATGTAATGTCGGATGTAGGTTTGACTCTATTCCATTATCTAAAATTTCTATGGCTTCTTCTAAGCTGAATTTCAAGGCTAATATATAGGCAAATTTACTGATATAATACGACGTTGAACTATGAAGAAGGATAATATTTTTATATAATTCACAGGCCTCTTCTATTTTTTCTAGACCAATAAAAATATCGGCTTTGAGTTCTAAGTAATGAGCCAGTTCTTTGCTTTTTTCTAAGGCTTTATTTATCAATGGAAGCGCCGCTTCATATTTTTTTTCTTGGTAGTAGGTTTTAGCGAGTTCATAATAAATATCGTCATTGGTTTCATCGATACTCAGTGCTTCTTTGAAAAAGACTTTGGCTTTATGCAAATTGCCGAGTTCTCTGTAAGCCTTGGCATAGGTTTGGTAATCCAGACTCTCTAGGTCATCGTCTTTTTCCAATTCTTTCAAGCAATCGATGGCTTTTTCATAGTCCCCTGCTTCATAGAAAACCTGCGCCATATCACCCAGTACATTGACATCTTCATCTATCGCATTGATATATTCCAGACATTCTATAGCCTTCTCATACATTCCTAGTTCCCGGTATGTAACCGCTAAGTAATACCATGCCTCATCATTAAACGGATCATTATCTATGAGTCCTTGGAAAAACTCAACTTTCTCTGCTATTTTGTCTAAAATAGACATAGTAATAGAATAGAGATAGAGCGCATCTTCGTTGGTAGGATTAAGGGCTATTGTTTTTTCTAGAAGTGGAATCACTTCCTTATATTCGCCTTGATGATCAAATATTTCTGCAAGATGAAGATAGAGTTCATCGAGATTGTCACGACATTCTTCCAGCCCTTGTTCGCATATCTCTATGGCTTTCTCATAATTATTTCGAAGAACATAGACTTCAGATAGAATGATATAATAGTCAATATCACTTTTATCAATTTTAAAATTATTGATAAGATAGTCCTCTGCATGATCTAATTCTCCTAGTTCGATATGGGCGTCCGCTTTTGTCAGACAGAATTCGGAAGAAAAGGGGTAGATTGTAAGCGCCATTTCACTGGCGTCCAAGGCCAACTGCGCTTGGTTATTTTGTAAATAATAATGTATAATGGATTCAAACTCGTCTTCTTCAAAACGAATCGTTTCGTTTAGCACCAATGCTTCCTCAAACTGTTGAAGCAACTCTTGGAGAGTTTCAAATTCCAATTTATCTTTTTTATTCATAATAGCACTATGAACGTTAATTCTATGATAAAAGTAGTTTAAACAAATAATTTTTCATCAAATAGATTTCAACATTTTCCTAACTTATTTTAGGTTAAATATATAATCTCAAACACCTTGAACTCAATTGTATAACGCAACGATTTGAGATAAGTTTATACCTTAGTAATTTTTAAATAATTTCATCATTTTTAAAGAAAGGTAAATCTTATTGATAAATTAAGTAAGCGATTAATTTATTATTTATATATTTGCACTCCCATAGCGCGGGGTAGAGCAGTAGGTAGCTCGTCGGGCTCATAACCCGAAGGTCGCACGTTCGAGTCGTGTCCCCGCTACTAATTTTTTAAGAGACCCAACGGTCTCTTTTTTTTATGGAAGAATATGTTGTTTATGTTTTGTATTCTATGTCTCATTCCAAACGATATATTGGATATACGAGCAATTTGATAGAACGATTTAAGTCTCATAACACCTTATCTAA